>NZ_DASYZI010000179.1:0-3368 GCF_035946395.1 Actinocrinis sp. | reverse complement strand
GCAACGTACCAGGTCGTTGGTATCAGCAGACGCAGGGCGCGCCTACGCAGCCAGCGCGCGGCGTGTCCTGCGTCGTTTCCGGCACGACGCCAGCTGACTCCCGCTGCAAAGCCGCCGACGAGGAAGAAGACCGGCATGACCTGGAACGCCCAGGTCACCCAGGGCGCCCACCAGATCTTCCCCAGCACGTCGGCGGCCCGGAACGTGCCGCCGCGATACTCGACCGAAGTCACCAGCCAGTGGCCGAACACCACGCACCCGATCGCGACGACCCGAAGGAAGTCGACGTACCGATCGCGGCTTGGTTCCTCCGCTCTGTAAGCGCTCTCCACCTGTTCATGATGCCCGCTCTTCGAACTTGGCCGGGGCTGCGGCACAGGGCCGACCAGACCAGCGGCAGCGGCAGCGGCAGCGGCAGCGGCAGCGGCAGCGGCAGCGGCAGCGGCAGCGGCAGCGGCAGCGGCAGCGGCAGCGGCAGCGGCAGCGGCAGCGGCAGCGGCAGCGGACGAGCCTACAGCGGCAAAAGCAGCCGCAAAAAAGGCCCCGGCCAAGTTCGACTAGCCATCAAACACTGCTTTCAGATCAGTAGTCGCAACTGTCAGAACAGAAGCTGTCAGAACTGGAGGTAGCGGCTGGGGGCACCGGCGGAGATGCGGCGGGTGCTGTAGCGGTGGCCGGTGTAGCCGTTCATCGCGTCGAGCCAGTTGTACTCCTCGACTTGGATCGTGCCGTCTCCATAGACCTCGGACACATAGGCGACGTGCCCCGCGCCTCCGGCCCCGTTGACGTTGTCGAACCACTGCGCAACGTCGCCGACGTGCGGGGTGTACTCGATCTTGGCCGCGCTCCACTGGTCGGCGTTGCCGAGCCAGTTCATGGACGAGACGTGGTGCAGACCGTCGTTGCGCACCGCCCAGGATGCGAACGACGTGCATTCGCCCTCGAAGTAACCGTAGCCGTCGGCTATGTACGTGCTCGGTCCGACGTAGGGCCACGGATAGTTGCCGGGATTGAGCGGGGACACGGTCCCGGCGCAGTTCGGCAGGTTGATGGAGAAGTTGTTGACGGTCGGGGTGGTCGTGTAGTAGTCGGAGACGTAGCCGCCGTTCGACAGCTTGTCCCATACCCAGGTCGCCCCGTTGACGTCGGTGCCGTTGGTCTGGCAAACGACGTCGATCGAGGTGCCGTCGGCGTAGTGCCCGATGATCGATGCGCCCGTGTTCGGCGCCGAACGAACGTTGACGCCGGCTCCGCCGGTGCCGGTGACCTGGTACGTCGTCGCCGAAGCGGTCGCGGCGGCCAGGAATACCGAGGCAGCCGCCGCGCCGATGACGGCGGCGGCGCGTGCTTCGCGTCGCAGTGATCCTTGCATGGTGGTGATCCCGTCTCTTCGCAGTAAACGGATATGACTGTCTGTCAGACCTGTCAGGCCTATCGGATCTGTCCGGTCCGTCAGATGTCTCAGATAGACTGGTACGACATCTCGGTTACGTAGTACGGCGCGGTTCCGGAGGCCGAGGTCAGTTCCTGCCACGACTGGTACGGCGTGTTGTCAGTGCCCGTACACGGGTCGCCGTGGTCGATGCACGCCTGGTACTGCGAGAGCGCCGCAGCCCAGAGGATCGGCCCGCTCGACGTGTGCGCGTTGCCCCAGGCGCTGATCGCGGCCCACTGCTGCGCCTGGGCGTTGTTGTAGATCTCCGGGATCGCGATCGCGTTCGCGTTGCCCCAGGCCATCTGGTACTCAGTGGCCTGCGACCAGCCGTTGTTGCAGCCGCCGTAGGGTGGGCAGCCGTCGGCCGAGCCGAAGTCGTAGTACTTGACCGCGCCGGCGGCCGACATGTAACCGCTGGCCCAGGCCAGCACGTAGGACGGTGGACCCCAGCCCGGCTCCGCGTCGATCGCGCCGAAGGCGGTCAGTTGCACGCCATAGCCGTTCGCGGCGATCCAGGAGTTCAAGTCCTTGATCATGCTGCCCCAGGCGGAGCCGAGGGCGCTGGCGGCCGCCGTGGTCGAGTTGATCCCGCTGCCCGCGTTGGTCTCGCCGGGGGCGACGGTCATGAACGACTTGCTTCCGGGAACGGTGCAGTCCCAGAAGCCCTGCATGTACCGCTTGACGTTGTTCTCGATCGTCGCGTTGCTGTTGAACCCGCCGATGTAGTTGTCCCAGGCGCCCCAGCTGCCGTAGTTGATCCAGCCGGGGTCGCCGAAGCTGAGGATCGCCACCTGGTGGTGCTGCCCCTGCGAATCAGAGGCCTTCCCCTGGTTGCAGCCCACCGTGTACATGTCCGTAGTCGTCACGTAGCGCGAGTACGTCTGATTCCCGGGGTACGTGGCCGCCTGCGCGGCGGACGTGCCCGTGATCAAGGCGCCGAGCAGCACGGCGGCACCCAGCGTGGCGGAGCGCACCCGGTGCGGGCGCGGCCCTGATATCCGTCGGCTCATTCCCTGCCAGCTTTCCCTCGATGCGTCAAAGGTCTGTTGTGGGTTATGTCATGGGCCTTCTGCCGCATAGAAACCGATCAGGACCGGGTCGACCAGGATGTGTCGCAGGAACTTTCACAGGCACTACGATCTGAGGCGCCTGGCCAGCGAGACCGTGACACCGAGTCAGTGGCACCGAGACCGTGACACTGCGACATGCGGATATGCGGAAGGAGCGGGGATGGCCCAGGCGCGGCCGGAGGGTTTCGGCACGGCGCTGCGCGGTCGGCGGCTTGCCAGCGGCCTGACTCAGGAGGAGCTGGCGGATCTCGCGGGCCTCAGCGTGCGGGCTCTGGGCAACCTGGAGCGGGGGCGGACCGTCCCGCACCGCACGACCGTACGCAGGCTGGCCGCGGCCCTCGGCCTGCGCGAGGCGGACCTGGAGTCGTTCAGCTCGCTCGGCCGCGCCGCGCGGATGACGCGGACGCCGGACGGGTCGGGGCAAATATCAGGGCTCGTCGGCGGACTCGGCGGCCGTCCGGCTCAGCTGCCCCGCGACGTGTCGCAGTTCTGCGGTCGGGAGGCGGAACTGGCGCAGCTGATGGAATTGGGCGAGGGCCGGAGTGGTCGTGAGGACAGTGGTCGTGAGCACAGCGTTCACGGGTACAGCGTTCACGAGCACAGAGTTCACGAGCGTGGTGACCAAGAGCGCGGTGACCAGGAGCGCGCTGCGGATCCCGGTGCCGGGGGCGGGGCGCAGGTCTGCCTGATCGACGGGCCGGCCGGCGTCGGGAAGAGCGCGTTGGCCGTCCGGTTCGCGCACTCGGTCGCTCACCTCTACCCCGACGGCAACCTCTATGTCGACCTGCGCGGCTTCGACGTGAGCCAGCCGCCGCTGCCCGCGACGACGGCGCTGGGCCGCTTCCTGCGTGCGCTCGGCGCCG
>NZ_DASYZI010000178.1:0-22779 GCF_035946395.1 Actinocrinis sp. | reverse complement strand
ACAGCGCCTGGAGATCCAGGCGGCCCAGACCTACACGGCCGCCATCGAAAGCCTGACCGGCCTCGGATCGACAGTCACCGCGGCCGCGACGATCGCGCCTGTCGAGGCGATGCACGCCGCGGCGCTCGGCTACCTGTTCGGTGGACGGTCCGCAGTGGCCGGCTTCCTGGGCACCGGCGGCGTGGTCCCGATCACGGCGCTGACGGTCTGAGCGGCGGGTCGCCCGCCTTACGCCGCTCTTCGAAGTTTTCGAAGTTAGGGCCGGCGGCGCAGGGCCGGCCGGCGCGCAGTGGCGGGCGAGCCTACAGCCGCCACAAGCAGCCCCGGTCGATGTCGAAGGGCCCCTTTCACGGAACCCGGAAGGACGGTGCACGAATGAGCATGCTGCGGGACGCGGACCTCTCGCTCGCGAACTGGCTCAAGTCGGTCCTTCCGCCGGGTACCGGCGTGAGGTTCGACGCGCCGAGCGCCGACTGGGAAAAACGCGGCTCCGGATCAGGGGGCGGTGCCGGTGTCGGCGCCGGTTCATCGTTCGTCAGCGCGTTCCTCTGCGAGGTTCATCGTGACCCCCAGGACCTACCGCGCTCGGGATGGTCGGAGACCCGCGACGACGATGGTCGGCTCGTCGGCCGGCAGCTGGCTCCGCGCTACTACTGCCTCACTTACCTGGTCACCGCGTGGGCAGGCGCCGGAGGCGGTGGTGGCAGCGACGAGGCTTCCCGGCGAGTCCTCGAAGAACACGAATTGCTCGGACTGCTGGTCGACGCATGTACGAACGCGGACACCATCGCGGACGACCACCTGACCGGAGCACTTGCCGAAGCTGGAATCCCGTGCTTCGTGCGCTGCGCGGACGAGGGCTCCGGCCCGACGATGCAGAGCCTGTGGTCCGGCTTCGGCGTCGCCCCGCATGCGCATCTGGAACTGGAGCTGGTTGGCCCCGTCGTGCCGCAGCTGGCGACCGACCTCGCGCCGCCGGCCCGAGAGATCGTGCTGGACGCGCGCCAACTGTCGTCGCCCGGGCCGGCGGGCGACGACGCCGCTGCCGAGGCGGCGGGGCCGACGAACGTGCCGTCGGCCAAGCGCGTCGGAACCGGTGGCGGGACCGTGCGCCGGTGGGAGCGCACCACGATCATCGAGCGAGGCAAGGGCGGCCCGTCCCTCAGCCCGCCTTCACAATCTGGTTCGTAGAGATGAACCGCGCGGTGCCCGGCTTCTGGACCACAGGGTCGGGCACCGGGCCGCCCGGCGTCGGCTGCATGGCGGGCGTGCTCACGGTGAACATCGCTTGGAACGTCCCGCCCTTGAGCAGTAGCGGTTTGCCGCTGTTCATCGTCTTTATGGTCAGGTTGTCGGGCATCAGGATGATCGTCAGATTACCCATGCCGGGGGTGACGAACGGCGGCGCCGTGTAGACCAGCAGGGTGCGCAGCACGGGTGGAAGCTCGTCGCCTTGGAGGCACGCGGGCGTGCCGACGACGATCACGTCCGTGCTCGAACCCGTCAGCGGCACCGGCGCCGCGATCTGGGGCACGATGGCGGGCTGCGGGATGGTGATCTGGATCAGGTCACCGGTCCTCATCACGATGTCCGCCATTCGTGTCTCCGCCTTCTGATCAGGCCGTGAGGCCGAACAGCTCGATCTCCGTGATGGCGACGTCCGATCCGGAGGTGCCCGGCGAGATGCCGGTGACCTGGATCACCACACTGGTGATCAGGTCCGCGTGGTCGATGTTCAATGTCTGCTGCTGCGCGGTGTCCTGCGGGGTGAGCGTCATCGTCTCGCCGTTCGAGAACTTCAGCAGCAGTTCGCTCGGCCTGCCGTGCTGGACGAAGGCGCTGCCCGCGCCCGAGTGCAGGATCATCCGCTTGAGCGTGACGCGGTGCGCGAACGTGAACGTCAGGGCCGGTTCGTTCGAATCCGACCAGGGCGCGAGCCAGTAGGTGTTGAGCAGCTCGTCCGCGGCGTACACCGGCGAGGAGCCCTTGGACGTGACGTTCGCCGTCACGCTCACGGCGTGGACCGGCGAGAAATGGATGTCGTTCGTGAGACGCGACTTCAGGCTGTCGTACCTGTCGTTCACCGCGTGCCGGAACGGCGGATAGGCGCCGTAGAGAATGCCGCCGAGCAGGATCAGCACCGTGATGACGACGCGGGCGATGCGCAGGAATCGCCGCAGCGCGTGCTTCAGGTCGAAGCCGGGCTTCGCGAGGTGCGAGGCGGACGCCGCGTCGTTCCGGCCGGCGGTGACCGTGCCGAGCTTGACGACCTTCGGGCCGCGCCTGGGTATCAGCTTGCGCAGAAGCCTGCGCCACCACGATTCCCTGACCCGCGCCGCTTCGATGAGCGAGGCGCCGCAGCGGCTACAGAACCTGCGGGTGTTCGCGTTGCCCTCGCCGCACATGCCGCAGATCAGGTCGCCCGGCTGTAGCCGGCGGCTCGGCGCGGTCTTGGTCACCGCGATCGCCCGCGCCCGCGCGATCTGTGGCGCCAACTCGACCGGTTCGTCGGAGGCGCGGGACGTGGCGCCGAGGGTGGCGGACGGCGCGGGCAGCGCCGCGGCCGATCCGGGCTCGACGGGCGCGACCAGCGCGGAGAGATCGCTGCGCGGAGCCACCGGCGGCGGTGGGGGCGGCGGAGGGGGAGGGGAAGGCACGGCGATGCCCGGCGTGACTCCAGGCGGCGATGGCAAACGAGGCGATGGCGGCGGTGGGACTGCCCCACCTGGCCTTGGCGGCGGCGGTGGGGGTGTGCCCGTGCTGGGCCTCGGCAGCGGGGGTGGTGGCGGCATGCCAGGCGGAGGGGGAGGCGGCACCGCTCCGCCGGGTCGTGGCGGTGGTGGGGGAGGCGGTGCGCTGGCGCCGGGTCTCGGGGGTGGCGGCGGTGGTAGAGGCGCCCCGCCAGGTCTCTGTGGTGGTGGGGGTAGCGCACCGCCAGGTCTCGGTGGTGGGGGAGGCGGTGTGGTGGCGCCGGGTTTCGGTGGTGGCGGGGGTAGCGCTCCGCTAGGTCGCGGTGGCGGCGGCGGGACTGCCCCACCTGGCCTTGGTGGCGGGGATGGTGGGATCGCTCCGCCTGGCTTTGGCGGCGGCGGTGGGACCGCTCCACTTGGCCTTGGCGGCGGTGGTGGCGGCATGGCTCCGCCTGGCTTGGGCGGCGGCGGGAACGGTCTGCCCGGCTTCGGCGGTGCGCCGGGCACTGCCGTCCCAGCAGCCGCCTTCCCCGCAGTTCCCGTGGCTCCCGCAGTTCCCGTGGTTCCCGTGGTTCCCGGAGTCCCCGGAGTTCCGGCGGGTCCTGGCCGAGGCCCCGCGATGAAGTTGTTCGTCCCCTGGATCACGCGTTGCAGCAGGCCGAGCCGGGGCGCGGCGGCCTCCTGCTCCTGCTGCCGCTCGATCTCCTCGACCACCTCCTGCGCGATCTGCGGTGTCTGTTTCTCTCCGGTCCATTCCAGGAAGCTGCCGCAGGAGCCGCAAAACGTGTCGTCGTCGTGGTTGCGCAGCCCGCACTTGCGACACACGATCATGTATCGACCACCTCCAGTCTGTGGGGCACGTGCGCGGGTTTCTCCGCGACGATCAGCGCTTCCAGCGCGGCGGCGTCCACCGAAACGCCCCGCGGCAGCGTCACCCTGACGAAGAGCCGGGGCGTCGCCTCGCCCGGCGGCTCGGTGTTCGGGGCCGTGGACCAGGCGACGCCGCCGCTCTCGGCGATCTCCACCTCGCCGGCGGTCACCAGTTCGATCAGGGCCCGAAGGCCCTCGACGGTGCCGCGGGTGCGGTAGAGCCGCACCGAGTGCGCCACCGTCGCCCGCTGCCGCTCCAGCGGCCAGTTCTCGTCGAGCACCGTGCCGACCCAGCCCGCCAGCCAGCCGACGAAGTCCTCCGGCGCGAGCAGCGGGTCCGCGTACGCCGCCAGGCAGTCCAGCGCCGAGATCGCGGGCGCGAGCACGTCGTCCAACGCCGCCGTCCACGCCATCGCCACCGGGTCCTCCTGGAAGACCGCGGGCAGCAGCGTGCCGATCGGATAGGGCGTGTCCAACCCCTCGACCGCCCGCCTCATCGCGGCGCCTCGACTCGGACCTGATGCTCGTAGGAGAACACCAGACTGTTCGCGTCGAGGTCGATCCGGGTCTGCTCCTTCCCGCGCGCGCCGGAGACCGGGTCGGCGGTGAACAGCCGGACGTCCTCGACCATCTCGACCCCGAGCACCTGCTGGAGCCGCCCGAAGATCTCGCCGGCCTGCACCGGGCGGCCGAACGGCCAGCCGGAGCCGTCGGGACCCCCGCCCGGCAGTGGGCTGAGATAGTGGTAAAGGACGCTCAGCGCGTCCTCGCGCACCCGCTCGCCGTTGACCCGGGGCCGGGCGACCAGCCGCGCGACGACGGTGACGCCCCGGTAAAGCGGCGGCTCGACCACGACCCGGGCGCCGACGACCCGCGTGCGCTCGAAGGTGTCGGCGATGCGGCTCAGCGTCCGGTCCGGCAGCAGGAGGTTCTCGAACAGGACCCGGCCCTCCTGCTCGGCCGCGGCCGGCACGACCAGCACCCGCACCGCCCCGGCCGCCGCGGTGTCCCGGCCGACCGGCACGCAGCGCACGCGTGCGATCTCCGGCGCCGCCTCCCGCGCCAGGATCTCGTAGTCCTCCGCCGTCACAGCGCGGCCGCGACTGCGCACCAGCATCGGTCCGCGGGCTTTCGCCTCGTCGAGGCTCTCCCCGTCCACCCCGCCGTACGCCGGGTGCAGGTTCTCCACGGCGGAGACGGACGGGACCGAGGACATCAGTCGGCTGATCGCCCCGGCCGGCACGTTGCCCTTGGCGCCGCCGCCGGTCGCGTACCCGCGGATGCGCACCTCGGCGTCCTTGTCGGGCATGGCGCCGTAGCGGCGCAGGCTCCCGTCCGCCTCCCGCACCGCGGGACCGAACAGCAGCAGCCCGGAGACCGGGTCCAGCGCGAAGTGCGGGTCCCCGGGCCCGCTGTCGGCGAAGTGCTCGACCTCGGTCCACTCCATCCAGCCGTCCGTCGAACTGGTCTCCACGACCGGCGAGCCGTAGCCGGCGAGCACGGGGGAGTACCGCAGCGCGAACTGCTGCCCGGGCACGCCCTCCGCCTTGCCCAGCGCCTCGACTTCGGCCGGTTCGGCGTGCACGGCCTCGGCGGTGCCGCCGACGGTGGCGACGGTCAGTCCGTCGACCACGGGCGAGTCGGAGTACGGCCGCTGGCCCTCTTCGGGTTCGATGATCCGTGCCCTGATCCACCCGGCACGGTCGCCCCCGATCACGCTCGCCTGGTGCCCGGGCGGCACGTGCAGGACGATCGCGCCCGAGGTGTTCAGGCCGCCGGTCTCGTCGAGCCCGATCTCGCACGGCGCCCAGTCCTCGCCGGTCCACGCCTCCCAGGTCAGCGGCGGGTGCTTCGGATTGACGCCCACGCCCTCGACCCGGCCGCGAAAGCCGAGCCGGATCGCGCACCCGGGCACCGGGTCGGACAGGCCCACCAGCAACGCGTCCCCGATCAGGGGCCGTGGCCGGAAGGCGGGGAACGGCCGGCCGTCGGCGAGCGTCCGCGAACGGTCCGCCGTTCCGCCCGCCTCGCCGTCCCCGAAACCGCCGCCCGGCTGTGCCTGGCCGGACTGCGCGTCAGCCGGCGACCTGACCTTGGCGAGGGTGCAGGGCACCACGGCCAGGTCCTCCCGCGTGGTGAAGACGATCGACTCGGCGGTGGCCGTGCGCAGCGTGCCGACGCGGGTTCCCGCGGCGATCGTCAGCCTCGCGCGGGCGGGGCTGGAGAGCCAGAACGTCACCGGCGCGCGCGCCGGAGTCGGCGGGAGCATGCGCAGGCCGATCATGTTCAGGAACGTGATGTACAGCCGGTCCGGCAGCTGGTTGAGCCGGAACAGCAGATGGTCCGTCATCTGGGCGAAGGTCTCGATCAGCGTGATGCCGGGATCCGAGACGTTGTGGTCGGTCCACTCCGGACAGCGCCGCTGCACGAAGCGCTTGGCCTCGTCGACCAGGTCCTGGAAGCGGCGGTCGTCGAGATCGGGGGCCGGCAGCGGCATCAGTACCCGCCTTCCTCGTCCTCGGGGATGGTGTAGAAGGGGAAGACGAGGTTGCGCGGGCTGTTCACGCCGGGCACGACGTAGTGGATGTCGATGTACAGCAGGCCGGGGCGGTCCTCGTCGGGGTAGACCTTCACGTCGGCCACGTCGACGCGCGGCTCCCACTGCTCGATCGCGGCCCTGACCACCTCGGCGATCTCGGCCGTCTTCTGCGAACTCGCCGCGTCGAAGACGTAGTCGCGCAGGGTGCTGCCGAACTGCGGCCGCATCGGGCGCTCGCCGGGGTAGGTCTGCAACACCAGCCGCATGGCCTGCTCCAGCTTCGCCGTCCCCGAGGCCATGGCCACCGCGCCGGTGGGCTCCATGGCGAACGGGAACGACCAGCCGGTCCCGATGAAGTCGGTCATGACGTGCCCTTTCAGCCGCCGAGAGTGATGGACTGGCCGGAGACGGAGACCGTGCCCTGGCTCTGGACGGTGACCGAGGTCGCGGACTTCAGCGTCAGCGAGTCCCCGCCGTCGATGGTGACGCTGCCGCCCTGGCCGGTGACGATGTTCACCGTGCCGGCCTGGCCGCACTTGATGGTCAGCTGCCCAGGCGGGCTGTCGGGGGCGCAGGTCAGCTCCAGCGTCCCCTGCACGACGTCGACGGCGAGCCCGAACTTGCCGTCGGGAGTGCCGAGCGAGATCTGCGACTGCTGCGGCTTGGGGTCCTCGCCCATCTCGTCGTGGAACACGAGCCGGTTGCCCGAGGCGGAGACGAACCCGCGGCGCGCGACCGACGTGTCGGCGCCTCCGGCGCCCTGCATCACCGGGCTGCCGCCGAGGTCGTAGGCGCTGCTCTCGGTGACCAGTCCGCCGATCACGTAGGGACGCCGCGGATCGCCGAACTCGAATCCGACCAGCACCTCGTCGCCGACCTCGGGCAGGAACATCGCGCCGCTGCGCTTTCCCGCGCCGAACTGCACGACCGGCGCCCAGTCCGTGCTCACCTGCGTCGAGAGCCAGGGCAGCGTGAGGCGTACCCGCGCGTGTTTGTCCCCGATGTCGTCGACGATGGCGCAGACGACGCCGGGGATGCGCATCGGGTTCGCGGGGTTCGCGCCGCCCGCCGAGGTCAGGCCGAGCAGCGAGCGGTCCTGCGCGCCGCCGGCGGCGAACTCGGTGTGGTAGCCGTTCTCCGTCAGGTCGAACACGTGCCGCGCGCGGGTGACCAGCCACGAGTTCGGGAAGCGCCCGAGCACGCCGGTCACCTGGACGGTGGCGCCGGGGCGGATCGCGGGGTTGCCGACCGCGTCGCCCTCGGCCTCCGCGAAGGAGCCGCCGAGCGACGCGGCGAGGGCCGAGGCGCCGTCCTCGGCGCTGGCCACCGGCAGCGTGTTGACGACGTAGGCGGTCGGGCTCGGCGGCGGGCCGAGGTTCTCCCCGGCGGCCGGGCCTTGACCCGCCGCGCCGCCCGCGCTCTCGCTGAACAGCGCCGCCACCTCGGCCAGAGCGCGCGGGCGCGGCGCGGAGGCGCCGGACGCGGCGGTCGGCACCGGCTGACCGGGGGAGAGCGTGGCCTTCAGCGGATCCCAGACCCGCACCTCCACATCAGGGGCCAGGTTCCCCGCGGTCACCCGCGGCTCGAAACGCAGCAGCGTGCCGGGGAAGTCCAGCTGAGGCGCCGGGCCGTCCGACTGGCCGAGCGTGCTGGCCTTGCGGAAGACGAACTTGCCGTCGGCCATGCCGAACTCGTAGCCGATCTCGGCCGCCCGCTGGGCCAGGAACTCCCAGTCGCTCTGGTTGCACTGGAGCAGGTGCTCGTGCACGATCTGCGTCGAGGTGATCGCGCCGACCGGTAGTTGCGCGTCGCGGGCGATCTGCGAAGCGATGTCCGAGTCGGTCATGTTGTCGAACGAGCGGGTCCGCCGGGCTCGCTGCAACCGGTGGCACAGGTCGTAGCCGCGGACCATGGTGCGCCCGACAATGCCCTGATAGTACCCTTCGATCGCGGTGACTTCGCCCGCGATCAGTCGAGCGGCTGCCCCGGAACCGGCCAGCACCTCGACCTTCACCCCGATGTCGAGGCCCGCCGCGTCCAGGGCCGCTCCGGTCACGTCCTCGAAGCTGAGCGCGAACATCCCCGGCCGCGACAGCTGTGTGTCGACCTCCGTGCGCGCAAGACAGCTCGCTGCGACGCCGGACAACTCCACGCCGCCGACCCGCACCGTGGGCCATACGGTGACGCTGACGCCGATATCCGAGACGGTCATCGCCCGCCCTCCTGCTCGCTCGGCAGGTACACGAGAGTGCCGGGCCGCACCCGCAGCGGGTCCTCGATCCGGTTCGCCGCGGCGATCTCACGCCAGCGCCCCGGCTCGCCATAGGTCCGCGTGGCCAGTTCGGGCAGCGTCTCGGGGCCGGTGAGCAGGTGCGAGCGGCGCCCGGAGAGGCCGCCCGAGCTCGGATTGGTCGCCTTCAGGTCCTTCGGGATCAAATGGAGGGTCAGGTCGACCGAGGCGCGTACGGGCTTCCCGGTGCGGCTGAACCGGGTGTAGTTGACCGTCACCTGGTTGAGGCTGACGAGGTAAGTCCTGCCCCAGACGAAGTTCAGCTCGGGGAGCTTGCTCACCTGAGGGTCCTTCTTGACCTCCTGGGGGTACGACCAGTCGACCAGTTTCTCGCAGGTCTCCATCACGTCCTTGCCGTCGAAGGTGATTGAGCGCACGGTGATGTTCGTGACGCCGTTGGCCTTCGCCACTTCTTCGACGCTGCTCAGCGCGGTGGTCGTACCGGACGCGTTCTTGTCCGCGTCGCCTTCCTTGGGCTTGCCCTTCCCGGCCGACGGCTGCATGGGCGCCGTGTGCGAGATCGCGATCGCCGCCGGATTGAACTGGAAGACGACGTAGTCGGCGTCGCTGCCCGACTTCGGGCCGAGCCTGGCGTTATCGGCCCTGTCGTCGGCGGTGGACATGTGTCCGGCTCCTTATACGCTATGCGGCGGCGACGGGCTGCGGCGGGAGGAAGCCCTGGTGCTCCAGGGTCAGCGTTTCGAGAGCGACCGTGTTTCCCTTCGCGTCCAGCGTCGGTCCGCTCCAGGAGGCCGGATAGGCGTGGTCCAGGGTCCACGAGGCGACCGGTCTCTGGTGCGCGTCCTGTAGGACGATGGTCACGTGCCCCATGGGGTACGGGTACTTCTTGGATTCGTCGTAATTCATCCAGTTCGTGACGAGCCTGCCGAGCCAGGCTTGAAGTCTCTGCGAGTTCTGCTGCTCCATCGCCCGCTCCAGAATCACCGGGCTGTAAGTCACCTGCGAGGGCAGCTTCACTTCGTGGTCGTACACGCCGCCCTGCTTGACGGTCTCGGTCTTGAACTCGACCTTGAGCCCTTTGCAGGAGGACCATTCGCCGAGATTGGTGATGTCCTTGCCGTCCGCGCTGGTGAAAGTGACGGCGAAACGCATGACCAGGCCGAAGGACCGGGACGTGAAGTCGGCCCCCGCCGCGGGCGCGGTCGAGGCGGCGGTGGCCGACACAGCGCCGTCGATATGCGCGGACACGAGGTTCACCATGGGTGTCCTGCCTTTCTTGCTGCGCTAGCCGCAGGGGGAATGGGACGGCCTGGTCAGGCCGGGCTCTGGGAGTTCAGGTGGTCCGCGAGGAAACCGGTGTGAGCGAGCTTGAGCGTCTCGATCGCGGGTTTGCCGCCCGCGGCGTCGAAGGATTCGATCGACCAGGCGATCGGGAAGAACTCGTTGAGGTGCCACGTGACGATCGGATTCCCCGAAAAGTCCACGAGCTGGATCGCGCCGCTCTGCGGCTGCGGGTTCTTCGAGGTCTGCGCCAGCCAGGTCTGCACGGCCTGTGAGTCCGCTCCGACCGCCCGGCTGAGCGTGATCGGCTCGTACTTGGTGGTGCCCGGGTAGAGCCACACCCGGTTGCCGTACTCCCCGACCCGGTGCTCGATCTGCTGCCAGGACACGGACAGGCCGGTCACCTTGTACCAGGCCCCCATGTTGAGGGTGGGACCGTCGAGGCGCACCGTGTACCGGTGGCTCATGCCGACCATCGCCATCGCGTTGAGCGGATTCACGGACACCTCGGCACTCCTGTCATCTCGCCGGCCCGAAGGGTCCGGTCTCGCCGAGCCGGCCCGTGCGCTCGCGGTCGACCACGAGCTCGCGGCGCAGCCGCCGGTGGATCCGCTGGTAGATCCGTACGGACAGCTCCTCGATGTCGGCGGGGTCGTCGAGGTCGAGCGGACGCCGCTTGCTGAGCTCGATGAGCTTGTCCCTGGCCGCGCTCAGCTCCTCGTCGGCGCCGGTTTGGGACGCTGCCTGTGGTACGGACGTGATCGGCACGGACGCAGTCGGCGCTGGTGCGAACGTGGGCATGTCCGTGGACATGTCGACCGGCGCGGGCGTGAAGTCGGGCGCGGCGACGCTCATCACGTCAGCGGCCTGACGCTGTACCCCGGTGGTGGACGGTGCCGCGTGCCATGGTGCGGTCCACGAGGTCATCTGCGGGGGCAGGACACCGTTGGCGAAGCCGCCGCCCGCGGCCGGGTCTGCGTCCAGGCCGCGGGCCCATCGTTCGGCAGCCAACGCCTGGGCTTCGAGGGCGCGTCCGGCGTCGGAGTCCTCGGCGGGCAGGGTGAAGCCGAGGGTGCGCTGCTGGGCGGCGTGGGTCAGCTCGTGGGCGAGCAGGCCGCGCGCGTCCGGCTGGTCCAGCGGACCTACCTGCGCGGGCAGGAAGACCTCAGCGTCCCGAGCGAAGGAGCGCGCGCCGAGCGAGCGTGCCTCGTCGGCGGCCCCGGCGCCGCGATGGATCGGCACGTCGGAGACGTCCACGCCCTGAGCCCGCCGCACCGCTTCGAGGAGGTCTTGGGGGACTGTGGTCGGCGGCGGTTCCTGCGCGGGAACCTGCGCCGGTACCGGGGCCGGGGTCGAGATCTGCGGCGGCGCGGGTGGCCGAGCGGGCGGCTGCGCGCGCGAGTGTGTCAGAGGCCTGGCCGCAGCCGGGGTCGAGGTTGTAGATCCCTGCGAACGTGCGCCCTGCGACGATGTCGGTGCAATCGTCGACATCGTCACAGGCGGGGTCGGAGCCGGTGCGGGCGGGCTCGGCCGCAGAGGCGCGACAGTGGCCTGAGTCGGACGCCCACCGTGGACGAAGCGGTATACGGGCTCGGCCCGGCGTGCTGGCGGCTCGCTTGGCGGCGTTGCCTGCGGGATCGCTGGTTGTGGGATTGTCGGCTGCGCAGGTGTCTGCTGCGGCATCGTCGGGCGTGGGGTTTCGACGAGGCCGCCGGCCTGGGAGACCGCCTCCAGCGCCGGAGTGCCGCCGGTGTCCGGCGGACGCGGGCGCGGATCCTTTTGCGTCGGCGGGCCGGCCGGCTGCCCGCCGGACGGGGCGTCACGCGAACGTCGCACCGGCCTGTTGATCGCGGCTCCGAGACCGAGCCTCGGTGCATCGGATTTGGGTGCGTCGGATTTGGGCGCGGCGGGTCTGGGCACGTCGAGGATGGGTGCCTCGGAACCGGAGGTGCCCCCGGCTGGGTATACGGGACTTTCCGGCTCGGAGCGGGGCGATCGCCCCTCGTCCGCGATCTCATCGAGGCCGTCGGCGTCGGAGGCATCGTCGGCTGATGTCTCCACCGTCTGCGTGTCCTGAGAACCCGGTTCCGCTTGATCGGGGCTTCGAGGACGAAGCGCGTTGCCCAGGCCCAGCCGTCGGCTTTCGGCGAGCGAGGCACGACGCGCCGGTCTCGGTTTCGCAGTGTCCTGGCGCGCGGTTCGCGGTGCCGGGGGCGGCGCGATCACCGCTTCGCTCGACCACGAGCCGCCACCCTCGGGGATCGGCGGCAGGCCCATCGGCATCCCGGACGGCGCCGCGTCCGCACCGCCTGCCCACGGCGGACGGTAGGACTCGACCATGCGCAGCCAGGCTGAGGACGCGTACGGCGCCGCGTCCGCCTCCGGCTCGCCCACGTACTCGTCGGTCGCCTTGACCATGCTCGGCCGGGGTCCAGCAGACGGGAGAATGCGCGGGATGAGATGTGCCGCAGCGGGCGCCGTTCCAGGCGAAGGCTCCGGTGCCGCCGCGCGTTCCGAAGCCGGCGCCCGTCTGCGCGCAGGTGCCCGTGACGCAGCCGGCGGTGCCGGCTGTTCCGGCTCCGGTTCCGGCGGCGCCTCGGCGCGGACGGTGACCAGCCCCGTCACGCGTCCGGCAACCGGCGCCGGAAACCCGGCTTCGCCCGCCGATCCGGCCGAACCAACGGGGTCGGAGTGCCTGGACGCCTCCTCCCGCGACACGGCTGACCGGAACCTGCGGCCGGGCGCATGGATCAGCGGCCTGTTTCTCTCGTCCGCGAAGACTCCCATCGCGGCGGCAACGGTCAGCGGCGCCCGGCGGACGGTCGGGGCGAGCGGCGGCAGTCGGCGCCAGTGCGCCGGACCCGTCCGATCCGCCGGACTCACCGGACCCGCCGCACGGTCGGCCGGGTCGCGGGCCGTGCGGCCGGCCGGCGCGTCGAGGCCGGGCCGCGCGTCGCGGGCCTCGCCCCGCCGCCGTCGGGGCAGCAGGCGCATCTCGTCTCCCCCTCCCCGTGCCTGGGCGGTGTCGGATCGAACGGTCAGCGGCAGCGGTCAGAAAAAGCAGGTAGGAAAAGCAGGTCAGAACGAGCCGGCGCTCTGGGCGGATCCGGCGGCGAGCGTGTCGAGCCGGCCGTGGATCCGGCCGACCTCCTCGATCACCCGGGCCCGCACCGGATGTTCGAGGTCGAGGATGTCCCGCAGCGGCCAGTGCAGGTAGTACGCGAGGTACACGGCCTCCTCCCAGAGCCGGTCGGCCGTGTACATCAGGATTCCCCCGGGGCATCACCGGCGATGTCCACCGCGAATCCGTGCCCGCACGCGGGGCAGGTGACGTCGGCCTCGGTATGGCCTTCCTGGTTGATCCGCCGGTAGAGGTCCTGGAGGAACGCGAGATCCGAGGCGAACAGGTTCTCGATCACCAGGGTGTCCACGCCCGGGGCCGTGCCCAGCCTGGTCACCGTCCGCGACAGAAGCAGGACGCTGAGGTACACCGGGTTCTGCCTGACCCGCGGATCGCCCTGGCTGGTGATCTCGTCGCGCGCCGTGGCCAGGCGCATCACGCCGTCCCGGTGCACCGTGCCCCGCTCGTCGACATAGCCCCGGGGCAGCACGAACGGGTAGCGGGTCATGATCGCGGCCGGCTCGGTCTGCGGCGGGGCTCCGCCGGCCTCCGCCGCAGCGGACGGGTGTGTCAGCATGGCTTCTCTCCGGTCATCCGCCCGGCTGCATCAGGATCTGGTCGCAGTGCAGCACCACGGTCTCGGTCACCACTTCGGTCGCGCCGGCCTTCATCCCGCCGATCTCCAGCTTCGACGGCCAGGCGTTCTCCAGCAGGTACGTGATCAGCGGCTGGCCCGACCTCGGTGACGCGGACGCCGCGAACAGTTGCAGTGAACAGGTCTTGCGCGCCGTCGGATCGCCGCGCAGCACCGCCTGGTGCCAGGCCCACATGTACGACTCCGAGTCGAGGCCGCGCTTGAGCGTGACCGTCGGCGGTTTGGTCTTTCCGTACTGCTTCGTGTGCAGGATCCCCTCGGAGCCGGTGGCGATGTACTCGACCGCCTCGACCTCGGTGTTGATCCCGGACAGCTCGCTGAACGTGGCGACCTTGATCCCGTCCACCTGGATCACGAACGTCGACGCGCTCATCACCGTCGGGTTGCCGCCGGCGACCGCCATCTGAACTCACCCCTCTGCGCTCGAAACGTTGCTGCCGTCGTGCTGCCCGCGTGCGCCGCGCCGGGCGGCGCCGGGTCAGCCGCCCGTGTCCAGGAGGATCGCGTCGCAGGCGATCACGACGTCCTCGGTGAGAAAGCCCTCGCCCGCCTTGGCCGAGGAGATGTTGATCTTCGCGCACCAGGCGCTCATGAGCATGTAGGTCACCAGCGGCTTCGAGGTGCCGATGCTGCCGAGCCCGCCGCCGAAGACTTCGAGCGTCAGCTGGTCGGCCCGGGCGGCGGGATTGCCCGCCACCGCCATCTGATGCCACTGCCACAGCGTCAGGTTCTTGTCCAGCCCGCGCTTGAGAGTGACCGTCGGCGGCTTGACCAGGCCGAACTGCTTGCTGTGGTTGATGAACCCGCCCGGGGCCGCCGAGATGTACTGCTCGATGTTGATCTCGCTGTTGATGCCGCCGAGTTCCTGGAAGGCGATCTTGCCGAGGCTGCCCCCGCCGGCGATCTGGACGTCCGAGGACACCACGAATATCGGTGCGGACGCGATGGTGGAGAACTCCTGCTGGCTCGACACGGTGCCGCTCCCCCTCTGTGTTCGGCGTTGAGCGTGTTGTGGCCTGGATCCCGCTCACTCCTCCAGGGCCGCGCCCTCGGAGTACTGCGCTATCCGGAAGACGATGAACTCGGCCGGCTTGACCGGCGCGATGCCGATGTCGACGGTGAGGATCCCCGCGTCGCGGTTCTCCGGCGGGTTGTTCTCTTCGTCGCACTTGACGAAGAAGGCCTCTTCCGGTGTGCGGCCGAACAGGGCGCCGCTGCGCCACACGCGGCGCAGGAACATGGTGATCGTGCGGCGCACCGAGCCCCACAGGAAGCGGTCGTTGGGCTCGAAGACGACCCAGTTCGTGCTGGAGAGGATGGACTTCTCGACGAAGTTGAACAGCCGGCGCACGTTGAGGTACCGCCACTCCGGGTCGCTGGAGAGCGTGCGCGCGCCCCACACGCGGATGCCCTGCCCGGGGAACGAGCGGATGCAGTTCACCGCGATCGGGTTGAGCTGGTCGTGCTCGCCGCGGGTGATGTTGGTCTCCAGGTCGATCACGCCGCGCAGGACCTCGTTCGCAGGGGCCTTGTGTACGCCTCGGGTGTCGTCGCTGCGTGCCCAAACCCCGGCGATGTAGCCGCTCGGCGGGATGAGCGAGGGCCGGCCCTTCACCGGATCCAGCACCTTGATCCACGGCCAGTACAGCGCCGCGTACTTGGAGTCGTAGCCGGCGACGTCCACCCGCCATTCCTTGACCTGCTGGGCGCCGAGCCCGGGCGGGGCGTCGAGGATCGCCACGCGGTCCGCCATCAGCTCGCAGTGCGCGATCATGGCCAACTGCACCGCCTTGAGCCCGTCGAGGTCCACCGCCCCGCTCTGGTAGGCGGCCATCAGGTCGGGAACGCAGAGCATCGTCACCTCCTCCACGGCCTCCAGCCCGGCGAAACCGGTGCGGTCGGCGGTGTCCCCGATGTAGGCCTCCGGGGCGATCTCGACCGGGGCCGAGGCAGGGGCCTGCGGTACGGCGGGCGTGGCCGACTGCGCGCCTCCCGCCAAGGCGACCCGCGTCCCCTTCGCCGGCACCAGCGAGGCCGACGCGCCCTTGACCTCCTCGACGACGATGAGTTTCGAGGAGGTCTTGACGACGGTGGCGGCGTTTCGCGGGCCCTTGCGCAGCGAGAGGTTGTCGAAGACCTCTGCCTCGCGCTCGCCCTGCCGCACGATCAGCTTGAACAGGTCCTCGCCCGGATCGCTCGCGTCGGCGGCCTCGATGCTCAGCTCGTTGCCGGCCGACCCGGCCGTCAGTGCCCTGGCACGCAGCGCCGTGCGGCCGCCGTCTCCGGCCGCGGGCAGCTCGGCCTGCGCGGCCGATCCGAGCGCGGGTGCGCCGTCGCCCCCGTTACGTGTTCCAACGCCGTGGTTTCCCGCACCGTTCGCGGACGCCTGCCGAGGTTCCTCGTCGTCGCCGGCGCCCACGCGCACCACGTATGCGGCCCCGCCGCCGTTGAGGAAGTATCCGTAGACCGCCTGCGGAAGATATGCGCCCTCGACGAAGCCGCCGAAGGCCTTGTTGTACTGCGTCCAGTTGGTCACGAGCGTCGGCCGGTTCGGCGTGCCACGTTCGGTGAACCCCACAAAGGCGCACACCGCGGTGCCCACGCCCTCGATGGGCCGGGAGCCTGAGGAGACCTCCTCGACATAGACTCCGGGAGATTGGTAGTTAGGCACTGTCCTCCTTCAGAACGGCCGGGAGCCAACCGAGTGTCGGTGGGGAGCGGCAGGTGGAGCAGACTGGGCACGCTTCGCATGGTGGAAATCCGGGGTCGGCTATCAGTTTCTTGCGCGCCGGACCTGATCAACCTGCCCACCAGGGATGGCGTACGTGCAGTCTTGCTGCGCGATAACGCAACAGCGCAGGCCAGCGACAGGCCGACCACCGTGGCGCGTGACGTCACCGACGAGCGTCACCGCTGTCCGTGCGCGCCTCAGAGCCTTGCCAGATAAGGCAGTCACAAGCGCATCGGCTCCGCATCGGCTCTTGGCCGAGACCGTGTCCCGGATGGCGTGTGAGGCGTTGTCAGGGGGATGATGAGGGCCTCTGTGGTCGTGAATTGTGCCCGGAGGGGCCGTGGGAGACGGCTTCGTTGATACTCAGCCCCCTGCTGCTACACATGAGGGCGTGGGCGTGGGCCGACACCGGGCGTCGGTGCGCTACGACCCCGAGCCGCGAGTCAATCCGACGCACAGCGTGGCGAAGAACCGATCCCGAACCCGGCGAGGGCGACTGCGTCTGCGTCAAGTACGTGTCTGACGCCTCGGTGCCCGCTTCGGCCTCTGCGAAGCGGGCACCGAGTGCTATGGGTTGGACGGGTGGATTGGATTGGGTTGTTTACTGTCCGGCCTTGATGTTCAGGCCGGGTTCGGCGAGGGTTGCGGCGGTGTCGGGGATGGATCCGGTGGCGGTCGGTTGCTCCTGTCGGGTCTTGCGGGCGCTGGCGAGGGCGATGGTGGCGCCGAGCAGGGTGACTGCTCCGATGCCGGTGAAGGCGATGCCGAGGCCGATGACCAGGTAGGTGATCTGCCAGGCCTGGTAGGCGGAGAGCAGGGAGCCGCGCAGGGACTCGCCCATGAATGCGGTCTGGCGTTCGCCGGAGAGTTTGGTGAGGGTGGCGGCGGGGGTGGTCTTGTCGGCGGAGGCTGCCAGGTACTGCGCGGAGACCTGGCTGTACGTCAGGCCGCCGGTGGCCTCCTTGATGTGGGTCTCGATCATGTCGGAGAAGGCTTTGGCCTGGTCTCCGGTGGTCACCGGTTGGCCGCCGTAGGCGGCTTGGGCGGCGGGCAGGCCGCTGGAGCCCTTGGCCGGGAAGGTGATCTGCTGGGCGGTGAGCTGGTCGGTGACCTGGTGCTGGCCGGAGACGCCGACGCCGATCATGATCGGTCCGGCGATCAGCAGGGCGAAGCCGGTCAGCGCGGTCAGCCAGCGGACCAGGGCCCGCGCGGTGTGCAGCATGGGAGTTCCCCTCCTCGGGGATCGGCGATCGGTTCGGTTCGGTGAGGCTCGGGACGTGACCTCGGTCCGCCGCCGTTCCGGTCGATCGGTTCGGATGTCCGTTCGTTCGTGCACCGGAACGATCTCGCTGTGTGAGCATCGCGGCACGGGCCGATGGGCCCGCCAGTCGGCGGCTGGACGGCCTGGATCAGGCCGCGCAGGTTCGGGACTTTCGGCCCGTGCCGGACTGGTCGCTCGGGTCTACGGTCGAGACATGACCGAGATGAGTGCGCCCGCGCAGGGTGAACCCGCTGCTTTCGCCGTGCATCCGATCCGGGTGTTCCTGATGGACGATCACGAGGTGGTGCGTCGCGGTCTGCGGGATCTGCTGGAGGTCGAGGGCGAGTTCGAGGTGGTCGGCGAGGCGTCGACGGCGGCGGAGGCGCTGGCGCGGGTTCCTGCGCTGCGGCCGCAGGTGGCGGTGTTGGATGTGCGACTGCCGGACGGCGACGGGGTGACGGTGTGCCGGGAGTTGCGTTCGCGGATGCCGGAGCTGGCGTGCCTGATGCTGACGTCGTTCTCGGACGACGAGGCGCTGTTCGACGCGATCATCGCGGGTGCGTCGGGTTATCTGCTCAAGCAGGTCGGGGGCACGGATCTGGTGGGGGCGGTGCGTACGGTGGCGGCCGGGGGTTCGCTGCTGGATCCGAAGCTCGCGGCCTCGGTGATGGATCGGCTGCGCAGCGGGGACCGCAAGGATCCGCTGGCGGCGTTGACCGGGCAGGAGCGGCGGATCCTGGAGCTGATCGGCGACGGGCTGACGAACCGGCAGATCGGCGAGCGGTTGTTCCTGGCCGAGAAGACGGTGAAGAACTACGTCTCCTCGCTGCTGGCGAAGCTGGGGATCGAGCGGCGGGTGCAGGCGGCGGTGCTGGTTTCCGAGTTGAAGTCCGGCGGTGCTGGTTCCGGCGGTCGTGGTCGCTCGCACGCATGAGCGGACGGTGGGGCCAGAGATGAAAGGTCTAACGGCCCTGTTGGAGCGAAGCGGCGGAACGGACGATTCAACGCATGGAAATCGACGTTAACGGGCTTGAGGTGCTTTCTCGCGCTGAGGCCATCGCCCTGTTGGAGACGCAGGAGGTGGGCCGCTTGGTGTACACGCGGCGTGCGCTGCCTGCGATCCGGCCGGTGAACTATGTGGTGCGCGGGGGCGCGGTGCTGGTCTGGACGGGGTCGACTTCGTCGTTGGGCCAGGCGGTGCGTGGGGCGGTGGTCGCTTTCGAGGCCGACGAGTTCGATCGGATGTCGCGGTCGGGTTGGTCGGTGGCGGTGACGGGGACCGCGCGACTGGTGACTGACGAGGCGCAGTTGGAGCGGGCACGGCTGGAGGGCCCGATGCCGTGGGCGCCGGGGGTGAAGGACTATCTGATCTGCATCCCGCTGATGATCGTGACCGGTCGGTGGCTGGGGTCGCGCGACGGCGGAACAGTCGTGCGAGACGCGGTGGGCGCAGTACCGTGATCCGTGAGGGTCGCTCGTCGCGACGTGCCGCGCGTCCGGGTGGGGCGGTCCCGCTGGAGAGGCGGATCAGCGTGGCCGAGCAGCTTGGCGACGGGGACGAGGTCTCGCGGATCCTGCCGACCCTGCGCATCGACGAGCTGCTGGACGAGTTGCAGCTGCGGTTGGCCTCGGTGCGTTCCTCCCGTGACCGGGTGCGCCAGCTGCTGGATGCCGTGGTGGGCATCGGCAGCGGCCTGGACCTTGAGCAGGCGCTCGCGCGGATCGTGCAGGCGGCCGTGACGCTCGTGGACGCGCGGTACGGGGCGCTGGGTGTGCTGGGGCCGGGCGGTGATCGGTTGGCGCGGTTCATCACGGTGGGGCTCACTGAGGAGCAGATCGCCGCGATCGGCCCGTTTCCGCAGGGGCACGGCCTGCTCGGCGAGTTGATCCGGCATCCGGTGCCGTTGCGCACGGAGGATCTGACGCGGCATCCGCGTTCGTTCGGGTTCCCGGCGAATCATCCGCCGATGCATTCGTTTCTCGGGGTTCCGGTGCGGGTGCGTGATGAGGTGTTCGGCAACCTCTACATCACGGAGAAGGACGGTGGGGCGCCGTTCGACGCGGATGATGAGGCGGTGCTCACGGCGCTGGCCGCGGCGGCGGGTGTCGCGATCGACAATGCGCGGCTGTACGACGAGGCGCGGCGGCGGCAGGAGTGGCTGGAGACCACCTCGGAGCTGACGCGGGGATTGTTGTCCGGTGAGGACGTCGACGACGTGCTGGCGGCGTTCGCGCAGGGGGTGCGCCGATTCACCGCCTGCGACCTGGCCGTGATCGCTGTGCCTGATCCGGACGGTGGAGAGTTGCTGGTGGCTGCGGCCGACGGGCGGGGTGCCGACCGGGTGCGTGGGGCGGCGCTTGGGGTCGAGGGGACGCTGGCCGGGGCGGTGTTCAAGTCGGCGCGAGTGGAAGCACTGGTAGATGTCGCGGCCGACGCGCGTGCGGGTGCGCTCTCGCGGATCTCCGGCGTTGATTTCGGGCCGGTGTTGCTCGTGCCGCTTGGTGGGGCGGGCCAGGTGCGTGGCGTCCTTGCGTTGTACCGCCTAGCCGGAGCGAGTGCGTTCGAGCAGGTGACGATCGGTCTGACGACGGATTTGGCGGTTCAGGCGGCGGTGGTGCTGGAGTTGGCGGAGCGCCGTCGTGACAGTGAGCTGCTCTCGCTCTACGCCGATCGGGACCGTATTGGCCGGGACTTGCATGATCTGGCGATTCAGCGGTTGTTCGCGACGTCGATGAGTTTGCAGGGTGCGTACAAGATCGCGCAGAAGCCCGCGGTGGCGCGCCGGATTATGCAGGCGGTCAGCGACCTGGACGACACGATCAAGGTGATTCGCTCCACGATTTTCGCGTTGCACGCGCACGAGGACGAGGGTGATGCGGTGCCGGGTGCGCGGGCGCAGGTGATCGAGATCTGTGAGCAGGCCGCGCGGACGCTGGGTTTCAGCCCGGCGGTGCGTTTCACCGGACCGGTGGATCACTTGGTGAGCGCTGATGTCGCCGAGCATCTGGCGGCGGTGCTGCGCGAAGCGCTTTCCAACATCGCCCGGCACGCGGGCGCGTCGAGCGTCGAGGTGGATTTGGCGGCGGACGGTAGCTCGGTGGCGCTGACCGTGACGGACGACGGCGTCGGCATCAAGGCGGGGGGTCGGCGCAGCGGGCTGGAGAATCTGCGCGAGCGGGCGCAGCAGCTCGGCGGGAGCTTCAGCGTGCTGCCGGGTCCGTCCGGCGGAACGGTGCTGGCGTGGAGAGTGCCGACCGGCCTGGGCATCGCGGCAGGCGGTGGTCTCGGGAACGGTGCTCTCGGGAACGAGTCTGCGGGGAACGAGACCATCGGCGCCGGGACGCGGGTCGAAGGTCCCTGACCCGCTCGCCGCCGCGGCGGCACGATCGGGGTATGGAAGATAACGCTCTCGCAACCCTCGACACCACCACCGCTTCCGCCATCATGAGCGCGCCCGGCGGCATCGTGCGCAGCGACTGCTCGGTCTGGGAAGTGGTCGAACGCTTCTTGACCGGGCCCGCGCGGCACGTGGTCGTGGTCGACAGCGCCGGACACTACAACGGTGTCATCGGCACCCGGCACCTGGCCGGGCTCTGGCCGCTGGACGTCAAGCAGCTCAAGGCCAGCGAGGTGGAGAGCCTCGGCTGCGCGGCGTGGATCGCGCTGAGCCCGGACGATGATCTGCGCACCTGTGCCCAGACGCTGACCGAGCACCACCTCGACGCGGTGCCGGTGCTCGACGCGGAGGCGCGTGTGATCGGCGTAGTGACCGCGCGCGACATCACCCGCGCGATCGCCGACGCACCCAACCAGCGGCAGCGAATCTGGCAGGAGTGAGTCTGGTGTCCCAGCGTCCGGCTCCTGTCGTCGTGGAACCCGACGGCAGTGAGGCATCGATGGCCGCAGCATCGTGACCGTGACGCCCGACGCGGACGTCGCACGCGCCGAGTGAGCGTGGTGCTGTAAGAACTGACGGGCAACAGCTTGTCTGCGCGCGGCTCACGGAAGAGGAGTCCGGTGCAGGTTGATCAGCAGGCGCCAGACCCGTTCCACGATTTGGGCGGTGCTCGCTTCGATCAGTCCGTGGAGCCAGTCGGCGAGGACTGCGGCGAAGGTCGCGGCCACCGCTGATGCGACGAGGTCCGGCTCGGGCGCACCGGCCAGGGAGCGCTCGGCTCTGCTGCGGGCACGCAGGTCCTCATGGAGGACTCGGCCGAGGGGCCCGCCGCCGCCCGGGCTCAGCAGTTCACGGTAGAGCCCGTCGAGCGGAGCGAGGCGCTCGAAGAAGGACACCAGGGCCGGCGGCGGTTTTTCGGGATCGGGCGTGCCGCGCCAAGCGTGCAAGGCGTCGACGGCTTCACGTGCGACGTCGGCGCAGACATCGACGGCGAGCGCCTCCAGATCGGTGTAGTGCAGGTAGAAGGTGGCGCGGCCGACTTGCGCCCGGCGCACGACGGCGGCGACGCTCACCTCCGCGAGTGGGCGCTGGGCGCACTCCTCCAGCAGCGCCGCGCCAAGCTTGGCGCGCGTGCGCGCTGTTCGAGGATCTTCGGCCCGCATCGGTGGTCACCGGGCGATCAGGACAGCGGTGAGCGCGAGAGCGCCGGGTAGCGCCTGAGCGATGAGAATGCGCCGGTTGGCGGTGAGCCCGCCATAGAGTCCGGCGATGAGTACGCACACCAGGAAGAAGACCCGGGCCCGGAACCCGGTCGGGTCGCCTGCGATCAGGCCCCAGACCAGTCCGGCGGCCAGGAAACCGTTGTAGAGGCCCTGATTCGTGGCGAGCGGGGCGGTGGCACGGGCCAGGCTCGCGTCGAAGCCGGAGAGCTCCCGGCCGGGGCGCTTCTCCCACAGGAACATCTCCAGCACCAGAAAGTACACGTGCAGCGCGGCCACCAGACCCACCAGCACACGCGCGGTCGTCTCCATCGGCCTTCCAATCCTCAGCTTCCTGGACAGGTGTCCATACTAGATGAACACCTGTCCAGGAAGCAATGGCGGAAGCAGGCCTGGACCGTGCCTTCGAAGTGACGTCATCACCAGTCGTCAACGGAGGCGATCTGCGCGGTGGTTTCATACGCATCCTGTGACACGCCACCGCGATCAGGCCATAGCCCGCGACGTCTCCTCACAGCCTGGCTTGGAAGGCGCGGCCCGGCAGCCAAGTCCATCTGCGGTAGTTGCTACACGGTTGCTGATGGCAGTAGCCCCGTCCATCACGGTTTGGCGCAGGCCGCCGCCTTTTCGGGCCAGCTGATCGTCGTGAACTGCACCGTGCCGGTGCCTTCCAGTTCGAGCAGCGGCATTGGCTTGTCCAGCGGCCTGCCGTCGAGGCTGTTGATGGAGATCGGCCCGCTGGCGCCCTTGACCTCGTTGTCG
>NZ_DASYZI010000177.1:0-2862 GCF_035946395.1 Actinocrinis sp. | reverse complement strand
ACTGGTGCTGGCACTGTGGCTGGGCTGGCGATCACGGTGTCCGGGCTGCGTAAGTCGTTTGGCGAGAAGGTTGTGCTTGACGGCGTCGATCTTCAGGTCGCTGAGGGGACGGTTTTCTGCCTGCTGGGGCCCAACGGGGCTGGTAAGACCACTGCCGTGCGGATCCTGTCCACGTTGATACGCGCTGACGGTGGGCAGGTGCGTGTTGCGGGGCACGATCCGGGGCGTTCGCCGGACTTGGTGCGGGCTGCGATTGGGGTTACCGGGCAGTTCTCCGCGGTGGACGGGCTGCTCACCGGGCGGGAGAACCTGCTGCTGATGGCCGATCTGCATCACCTGCCTCGTGCTGCCGGGCGGGATCTGGCTGCTGATTTGCTCTCGCGCTTCGACTTGGTTGATGCGGCCGATACTCGGGTCGCCACGTACTCCGGTGGTATGCGGCGTCGGCTTGATCTGGCGATGACGCTGGTCGGGTCGCCGCGGGTGATCTTCCTCGATGAGCCGACCACCGGGCTCGACCCGCGTAGCCGACGCACGATGTGGGAGATCATCCGGGACTTGGCGGACAGCGGCGTGACGATCTTTCTCACGACGCAGTACCTGGACGAGGCCGACGAACTCGCCGATCGGATCGCAGTGCTCGACAACGGCAGGATCGTGGCCACGGGGACGGCGGCCGAGCTCAAGCGTCGGGTGCCCGGTGGGCACATCGAGCTTCGGTTCGAGTCTGCTGACGGGTTGGCTGCGGCTGTGCGCGTTCTCGACGGGGTGGGGATGGGGGCGAGTGTGGGAGTGGGCGCGGGAGTGGGGGCGGGCGCGGGTGTTGGTGTTGGTGCGGGTGCGTCTGTTGAGGACGAGTTGACGTTGCATGTGCCTGGTGACGGGAGTGTCAGTGCGCTGCGGGGGCTGCTCAACCAGCTCGACTCGGCTGCTGTCGTGGTCGAATCGCTGTCCGTGCACACTCCGGATCTTGATGATGTGTTCTTCGCTCTTACCGGGCACCCGGCGGAAAGTCAGACGGCTGGGAACGAGACTGAGGAGTCCGTACGATGAGCACCCTTTCTTACGCCACGCGCGACTCGGTGACGATGCTGCGGCGCAATCTGCTGCACACTGTGCGCTACCCCGTGACGATCCTCGTGTCCCTGATGGTGCCGGCGATGTTGTTGCTGTTGTTCGTCGGGGTGTTCGGCGGGGCGTTGGGCGCTGGGTTGGCGGCTGCGCCTGCGGGCGGCAAGTACATCGACTATGTCGTGCCGGGCATCTTGATGATGACTGTGGGCTACGGGGCTTCGTCGACGGCACTGGCCGTGAACCGGGACATGACCGAGGGGATCATCACGCGGCTGCGGACCATGGCGATCTCGCGTGGCACGGTGCTGACCGGACACGTGGGCGGGGCGCTGATCCGGACGATGGTCAGCGCTGTGCTGCTTGTCGGGGTTGCGCTGGCCATGGGGTTCCGATCCGGTGCTGGCGCCAAGCAGTGGCTTGCGGCGGCTGGGCTGATCGCGTTGCTCACGCTTGCGCTGAGTTGGCTTGCGGTGGCGATCGGGTTGGCTGCGGCCAATCCCGAGGGCACGAGCGGGTTCACGCTGCTTGTCCAGCTGTTGCCGTTTGTCAGCAGTGCATTCGTTCCGACCGGTTCGATGTCGGAGGCGGTGCGGTGGTTCGCGCACAACCAGCCGTTCACCCCGATCATCGACACCCTGCGCGGGCTGTTGATGGGCACTGCGATCGGGCACAGCGGCCTGATCGCCGTCGGCTGGTGCGTTGGGCTTGCAGTGCTCGGATATGTGTGGGCGCGGGCGTTGTTCAGGCGGGATTCGGCTCGGTGAGTGGGGTGAGTTGGGAGGGTTGGGTGAGTTGGGTGGATTGATCGCGGGCGTGTATGGCTGCGGAGGCGGCGGCACGCAGATCGTCCACGTCGAAGCCGGCGTATTCCGATACTGCTTCGGTGTACGCCGGCTTGTCGGCCTGCTCGGCGAGGCTGCGTACCCGGGCGACGGACATGGTCGGCTGAAAGCCGCAGGTGAAGCGGAAGCGCTCGGCCAGGGCGACCATTCGCGCGCCCGACGCGGTGGCGCGCGCGTCGCCGGTGCGTCGGCCGCGGTCGAGTTCGAGCACGGCCAGGGCCAACAGCAGCGCTCCACACAGCGGGAAGTCCGAGTAGGACATCGGCGAACCGTTGACGGTGTCCGCGATCAGCTTGGAGGCGGTTCGCGGCAGACGGCCGGCGAGCTGCCCGACCAGGGCGAGCCTGCCGTGCTGCGCGTGGGCGATCACGGTCATCGCCTCGATTTCGAGCATCCAGGACTGCTGGAACGGCTCGCTGCCACGAGCCGGGTTTTGCGGGTCGCGCAGGGCGTCAGAGGCCTGTCGCCACAGGCGTAGTCCGGCGTCGATGTCGCCCCGGGCCAACAGGATCTCGGCGCGCGCCGCGACGCCAAACATCGGCAGCACGGCGCCGTCGGCGTTGTGCTCGTGTCCGTTCTCGTTTTCGCGCAGGGACGAATCCAACCAGTGCTCTGCCTCGTCCACGGCGCCGCGCTGCAAGTTGGCGAGCACCATCGCGCTGCGCACACGGGCCGCGCTGGATCCGGTTTCGAACGCGTTGAGCCCCGGCAACTCGTCAAGGATCGACAACGTCGCGGCGAAGTGCTCGTGCGCCTCGTCTCCCCGGTCCAGTTCCAGGCACAGCTCGCCGATCCGGCTGTGCGTCGCGACTTCGAACCAGGGCAGTTGCCGGTCGTGACCGTCAAAGGCCGCGAGTGCGCGTTTCGCCGCTTTCAACGCGCTGTCCGGATCGTTGACGCTCTGCCATACGAAGCCGGCGACAGTGTTGGCCATGGCGGCGAGGAG
>NZ_DASYZI010000176.1:0-11070 GCF_035946395.1 Actinocrinis sp. | reverse complement strand
CGGGATGGGCTCGCCGAACAGCTCGACCCGGCCCGCGGTCGGCGCGATCAGACCCATCAGCATCCTGATCGTGGTGGTCTTGCCCGAACCGTTCGGGCCGAGGAAGCCGAACACCGCGCCGGGCGGCACCGACAGTTCCAGTCCGTCCACCGCGAGCTGCCCGCCGCAGTACCGCTTCGACAGCCCGCGCGTCGCGATGGCTGCCACACCGGGTACCGCGTTGCGCGACGATGTCGCGTCGCCCCCTACGTCGCGCAGAGACGCCATGTCGCGCTCCGCGCCGTGTGGGGATGCGACGTCGCGGCCTGCATCGCGTAGGGACGCCATGTCACGTGCTGTGCCGCGTAGGGTTGCGACGTCGCGCTCTGCATCGTGCAGAGATGCCATGTCACGTGCTGAGTCGCTTTGGGACGGCAGGTCGCGCGCCGTGCCGCTCGGGCGCACTGAGTGCGCTGTGTCCGCTGCGTCGCCGGCGGTCACGTCGTTCCCTGTCTCGGTCGCGGTCACGTCATTCCCTTTATCAATGCATTCCCTGTCACTTCATTCCCTGCGCGGCGGCGTCGGCCTTGAGCAGGGATGGCGTCACCGAGCCGACGAACAGTCGCCCGTCGTTGGTGATCAGCACGGACAGGAAGTCGGTGGTGTACAGCTTGCCGCTGCCGAACGCGCCGCTGACCGGCGTGCCCGCGCCGAGCAGGGTGTCGATGTAGGTGGAGGGGTCGCCGTTGAACAGGCCAGTCGCGTTGCTGTGCTTGTCACGCTGCCCGGGGTCCGAGAGCGAGCCCGCGCCCTTCGCCAGCGCGTTCAGGTCCACACCGTGCAACTCGACGACGGTGAGCCAGTCCTTGCCGAGGACCTGCGGCGCGAGGCTCTCGGAGTTCATGCCGTTCGCTTCGCCGCCGCGCGTGCCCTTCGAACCGGCGCCGTTCAGCTCCTGCACGGTCGCCCCCTTGGGCGGGGTGAAGTTGAACTGCGCGTCGCTCGGCGCCGAGAAGGAAACCGAGGTGAACCCGACCTCGAACGCCGGGGTGCCCGAACCGGCCGGGTAAATCGCGACCTGAAGCGGCGCGCCGTTCTGGTAGTCGATCGCGATCGTGACCTTCCCGATCAGCGAGCCCTTCTGCTTGGGCGTGATCACGAGCGTGTACGCGGCGCGGCCCGCGACGGACTGCGTGCCGTCCACCGTCACCCCGGTGGTCGGCGTGATCGCGGCCAGCAGTTGCTGCGCGGCCTGCTGCGGCGTGAGCGGCGCCTTCGCGAGCTGCTCGGCCTTGGCCTTCGCGTCTTGCTTCGCATGGTCACCGGAAGTCAGCGTATTGTGATCGGCGCTGCCGTGTTCGACGCTGTTGTGCTCGCTGTCGTAGAGCCAGACCTGGGTGCCGTTGTGCACGAGGTCGTACTCGGACATCGTGTCCAGCAGCGCGATCCGCTGCTTCTGTGGGCCGTTCGCGGCGACTTGCAGCGTGTGCGTGCCGCTGAGCAGCGACAGCGGGTTGGCGCCGCTGGACATGTCGGGCAGCGCGGGCAGGCCGATGTTGGTGGTCAGCGAGACCGTGCCCGAGTACGCCGTCACATTCGACTCGGCGGCCTTCACCAGCAGGTTCTGCGGCGAGATCGGCGGCAGCGTCGGCGCGGCCGAGGCGAACTGCGGCGCGAGCGCGGCCCCGGTGGCCACGATCGCGACCACCGAGAGCGGCGCCAGGGCACGCACGCCGCCGCGGCGCAGCGGGCTGGACGTGGTCGTTGTGCTGTCGTTCTCGGTCATCTCTCGGGTCACTCCCCGTGTTGTGTCGCGGGTTCGGTTCTGCTACCTCCTATCACAGCACCGCGCGACGTCCGGGGGATCGTCCCAGGGAGGGTTCTTCACGTAGTTCTCACGAACTACGCTCATCGTCCTCACTGTCGACGCCGTTCGAGCTAAGACCGCTGTCCGAGCTAAGACACAACGCCAAGACACCGCCTCAGCGGTAGTTGATGAACTGCACGGCGAAGTCGAAGTCCCGCCCCTTCAGCAGCGAGATCACGTCCTGCAGGTCGTCCTTGGATTTGCCGGACACCCGCAGCTCGTCGCCCTGGATCTGCGCCTTTACTCCCTTGGGGCCCTCGTCCCTGATCAGCTTGGAGAGCTTCTTGGCGTTCTCCTGGCTGATCCCCTCGGCCACCTCGGCGGAGATCTTGTACACCTTGCCGGACAGCTGCGGCTCGCCGGCGTCCAGGGCCTTGAGCGAGACGCCGCGCTTGACCAGCTTGTCCTTGAACACGTCGAGGACTGCCAGCACCCGGCCCTCGGCGTCGGCGCGCAGCTCGATCTTCTCGCCGGACCAGGCGATGGCGGCGCCGGTGTTCTTGAAGTCGAACCGCTGCGCGAGCTCCCGCGCGGTCTGGTTCAGGGCGTTGTCGACCTCCTGCCGGTCGACCTTGCTGACGATGTCGAAGCTGGACTCGGACGCCACGGCGCGCTCCTCACTCGGCGACGGCTCTCGCTCTTCGAAGACCGTTCTCCAGAAGCACAGAGCCTACCGAGCGGACGTGAAAGGGCGGGCCGCCCCCGTGGGGACGACCCGCCCGATCGGATCAGTCGGCCGGATCAGCCGATCGGATCAAGCAGTCGGATCAACTGCGTGTCTGATCGGCTGACTGCCGGCTCAGCGGGACGCGTTGTCGTTTTCGCCGCCGCCGAAGCCGAACGACTCCAGGAACCACGCGGTCGGCGAGCCGAGGCCGGTCGCGTTGTCGAAGCCGCGACCGGCGTTCAGACCGTAGTCGGTGCCGATCGTGTACAGCCGGACCCGGCGCGAGCCGTTGGCGTTGTACCCGAGGTCGTACACCACCGACAGCGGCTGGTCGCCGATGTGCGCCGCAGCCGGGTGCGCCGTGACGTCGGTGTACAGGCCGTCGCGCAGGTACAGCGCCGGGTTGGCGAAGCCGAGCGGGTGCCCGTGCTGCGCCTGGATCGCGTCGGCGAGGATGCCCGCGAAGGACGGCGAGGACACCGAGGTGCCGCCGTAGCCGGCCTCCGAGTAGGGCGCGCCGTCGGACATGCCGACCAGCACCGAGGTGAGCAGGTCGCCGTTCATCGCCACGTCTGGGATCACCCGGTGTGCGCTCTTGACGGTCTCACCGGTCATCAGGGTGTGCGACAGCCTGTTCGGTACGGCCCACATCTGGTACCACGGCTGGGCGAAGTCCTCGCTCGTGCCGCCGCCACCGCCGAAGTACCAGTAGCCCGGGAACGGCGACCACGACTTGCCGTCGCTGGACAGAACCGAGCGCTGGTTGCCCATGGCGGTCTCGAACTTGTACTTGCCCGAGGCGCTGGAGATGGCCAGGGCGGTACCGCCGACCGCGGTCGTCCACGAGTCGGAGGCCGGCCACTGGGTCTGCGGCTCGGTGGTGTTCGGGTCACAGTTCGCGCCGGTCGACGCGGCGGCCGGGGAGTTGTCTCCGCAGTCGCCGGACGACACGTTGAAGCCGATGCCCTCAACCGCGGCCTGCTTCAGCGTCTGCTCGTAGGGCGCGATGATCGTGGTGTCGAAGTAACCGGCCGGGCCGTGCATGATCTCGCCCCAGGAGTTGGAGACCACGTCGGCCAGGTGGTTGTCGACGATCAGCTGCCAGGCGGCGAGCAGGTCCTGGTCGGAGCAGGAGTTGCCGCCGACGTACACGACGTTGGCGTTCGGCGCGTAGCCGTGAGCCATCTCGACGTCGAGCGACTCCTCCGGTGCCCAGCCACCGGCGCCACCGCACGCGTCCTGGAGCTCCCAGTTCGACGGCGTGACGTACTCGGTGTACTGGCCCGGCTTGAACGGCGCGTCACCGTGGTTGACGGCGTACTGGTTCGCGTCGGCGAGCATCGTCGAGGAGCCGTAGGCGTCGACGATCGCGATGGTCGCGCCCCTGCCGGTCAGGCCGGTCTCGCTGACGCCGTAAGCCTTGCGCAGCTGGGACGGGTAGTAGGAGCAGGGGTCGGTGGACTCAGTGGCGGTGTAACCGGTGGGGAAACCGGTAGCCGTGTACTGGCCCCAGTAGGTGGAGCAGGGCTCGGGGATACCGGTCGCCGGAGTGCTGCCCTTCGTACCGATGGCCTTGGACACCGAGACGGAGTTAGGGCGCGCAGCGGTGTTGGTAACACCGTCCAGGCCAGTCACGCTCAGCATGCCCTTGGCGACAGCGCTCGGCAGCTTCAGGTCGCCGCTCGGCGCGTGGTGCGTGCCGGTGCTGGTGGAGTAGTTGTGCAGGCTGGTGCTGAACGTCGCCTGGATCTGCGCGGCGGTCGCGGAGATGTCCAGGTAGTGCGCGGTCGCGGAGGTGATGGTCACCCCGTGCCCGGTCAGGTAGGCCTCCAGGGCCGCGGTGTTCGCGGCGGACGGGCCGAACTTCGCAGCGGCCTCGGCCGCGCTCAGGTACTTGCCGTACAGCGAGGAGGACGGGTTCGAGACCGCGGTCGCGTACGCGGACAGGCCCGCCGGGTCCTGCGAGGCGAGGTAGACGCGGGCGGTGACCGCGGTGGCCGCGGGGACGGCGCCCCGGTCCGCCGACGGCGTGGCCCAGGACGGATGGTCGACGGCGATCGAGGACGTGGTCGCTGCGGCGTCGGCCGGCGCGGCCGCCGAGAGCGCGGTGGCGAGCAGCGCCGCGGTCGGTATGAACACCGCGGCGGCCCGCTTGGCCCGCCGTTGTGCGGCGAGTGGCATGAGTGGCCTTCCTCCCCTTTTTTCAGTCTCCGGGCGAACGGCCCGGACGATGTAGGTGCTGGACTGGCTGCGTCCGGCGCGACGGGCCGCGGTTCGTGCGGCCTGTGACAGGTGGGGACCGTGGGACTACGGCGACGCGTTGCGGACAGCGGAACCATTGCTACTGCGCAAACCGGCTCCGGCGCAATGCTTATCTGAAAATAATGGGGAACTTGCCCGATATTCGCCGAGCCATCAGCGACTTACTGAGGACGCGGTGCGGCGAAACAAGGGATTCCCCTACTTCCTGTGCTTTCCGCACTTCCCACGTCCTGGCGACTTCCCATCTCGGCCAGCCGTACGGCGAAGTCCTCGGACGGTGTGCCAAGCCCGGTCGCGGTGTCGTAACCGGGTGCGGCCAGTAGCGGGCCGTCGTCACCGAGTCCGGCGAGCACCGCGGGTTTGCCCGGAATCGGCGGAAATACCTGGCTTCCCGGCGGCAGGTATTGGGGCGCCGCGTCCACGTCCGTGAGTAACGAAGTGCGCGCGCGAGCGTACAGCGTCGGGTTGACGAATCCCAGGGGGAATCCGCCCCCGAACTGGATCGCATCAGCTTCGAGGGCTGCGAACAGTGGGCTCGCCAGACTGGTTCCGCCGACAGCTGATTCGGTGTATCCCACCTTTGCGTACGAGACACCCAGCTCGCCCGATTTATTGCTGTTTGCCAACGGTCTGGTCTGTCCGATCAGCATGCCGGTGAACGGGTCCGCATCCAGCGCGACGTCCGGAACCGTGCGCCGGGGCGTCGTGGCCGGTGCGCCGGTCGGCAGCGTCCCGGCCAGCGTCGCGGGGACCTGGCAGATCTGATACCAGGGCTCTGCGAATTGTGCCGAGGCGCCGCCCCCGCCACCGTAGATCCATCCCAGCGATCTCCACTGCTCACCCGAGAGTTCCCACGCGCGGGTGCCCCACGCCGTCTGACGTCTGATACTCCCGTCGGGCCCGACCTCGATGCTCGTGCCGCCGACCGCAGTCACCCACGGATCCGCCGCCGGGAACGAGGTCTGCGGCTGCGTCGAGCCCGAGCCGGATGCTCCGCCGCAGCGGCTCGTCGGCGCGTTCACCCCGCAGTCACCCGCCGGGAAGTCGACGCTGATGCCTTCCAGCGCGGCGACCTGGAACAACCGGTCGTAGCGCTGGATCACGTCCGCGGACATGTCGCCGCCGGTCGTGCTCACCGGCCCGCCCCAGGACGCCGTGACCACGTCGGCCGAGCGGTGCGCCACGACGTCGGTCAGCGCGCTCAGCAGGTCCGAGTCCTGACACGAATTCGCCCCGTAGTAGGCGATGTGCGCACCGGGCGCGAGAGCGTGCACCGCCTCGACATCCAGCGTCTGCTCGGCCGCCCAGGACCCGACTGCGCCGCAGAGGTCCTGGAGCGTCCACGCTTTCGGCTCGACTTTTTCCGTGTACTGACCAGCGATGAATGGTGGATCGCCGTGTCGTGCGGCGTATTCGTTCGCGTCGGCGAGAATCGTCGGTGAGCCGTAAGCATCGAGTACTGCGATGGTCACGCCTCGACCTGTCGTGGCATCCGCGTCGTACGCGGACCGCAATTGCGCCGGGGTATATCCGCACACAGCGAAAGGTGGATGTGTACCGAACGCCGACGGATAAGTACTCGCAGTGATTTGCCCGAAGTAAGCGGAACACGGCTGCGGCGGTCCCGCGGGAGCGGCCACCGCCCCGCCGCCGTCAAGCGCCGCCAACACGTCGTTCGCGTCAACACGCTGCGAACGCATGAGATCCCCGGTCGATCCGCCGGGCGCACCGCGCGTGTCCGGGTGCTTCGACGCTTCGGGCGCCAGGTACTTCGCGGCCTGCGCCGGTGTGAGAAAGTGCCGGTACCGAGGACTGTGCGGATCGGACACGGCCCGCACCTGCGCGGACAGTTCCGCCGCAAGCGGATCGTCCGCCGCACCGCCGACGCCACCGGCCGAACCGCCTCCCGCGTCTGCTCCCGTACCGACTCTCGAACCACCTCCCGGATCGGCGTTCGCACTCGCCGCGATGACGGTCGTCGTCGCGAGTCCGAGCAATATGGCCGCAACCAGCGCCGGAGCTCTCAGCCGCCGCTGCGAGCGTGTACGAACCCTGTGCTTACCGCCGGCATTCCTCCGGAGCATCGGCCGTGCAACCTCCCCGTCGTCGGTGTGCTCTGACGCTCGGGGACTTTCCCGGCCGATCCGCGCAGGAACAGCCACGCCCACCAACGGGTGAGTCGTCCGCTCACCCGACCAGGAAGGACTGCCGCCAGAATCGCATCCCCGGCTCGCCGACCAGCCCGGCCTCGGTGAGGAACGGCATGATCTTCTCGCCGCCGAACCGGATCGTGTCCTGGTGGTACGGATTGCCCAGCGCGGCCCTGCGCGCCTCGCGCGGGTCGAGCCCGACCGCGGCGTAAGCACGAGGGTTGATAAGGCTGCGACAGGCGATGTACGCGACGTACGCCAGCAGCAGCCTGTGATAGGGCAGCTCCCAGCGCGGCGTGGCCTCGACGGTCCGCAGCAACTCGGCTCGCGCGAAGCTGACGTGCCGGGCCTCCTCCACGATGTGGATCCGGTTCACCATCCTCATCAGAGGCTGGATACGCTCGTCGTCGACCATCTCCCGCTGGAACCGGTCGACCACCTCCTCGCCGATCAGGATCGCGCCCCACATCGCCGGGCCGTGCGCGACGTGTGGCAGCGCCCTGCCGCGCCGGTGCACGGCGCTTGGCGGCCCGTAGGCGGGAGCGCCCATCCACTCGATCATCCGGGCGAACATGGTCGAGTGCCGGCACTCGTCGGCGACCTCCGCGAACGCGTACTGCACGTGCCGCGTGGTCGCGTCGCCCTCGTAGGCCAGTTTCGTCAGCATCCTCATGAGCATCACCTCGAACCAGACGCCGACCGAGGCGACGCTCGCCGCCTCGTGCCTGCCGAGTTCGAGCCGCTGCTCGGCGCTGAGCGAGCGCCACAGCGCGGTGCCGTACAGCGAGCAGCGCTCTTCGAGCACGAAGTCGAGCCCGGGGACCGGCGGCACGGACCAGTCGATCTCCAGTTCGGGGTCGTACGAACGGGCCGCCGTCGATCGCAGCAGCCGCTGCGCCGTCTGCTCCCGGTCTCCCGTCGGACCCCGTCTCCTGCTCTCCACCAGCGTCTTCCCAGCCATCGCGGCCTCCTCACCGTCTGCGTTCTCGCCTCAGCGAAGATATGACTTGAAGTAACAGTTACTTCTGGTAGCATCCTCAGCATGAGTGGACCTGTCAAGGCCGAACCGGGAACCGCGCCCGTCCCGCGCGACGCCCGCAAGGACCGGTGGACGGCGCACCGGACGACCCGTCGCGCCGAGTTCATCGACGCGGCCCTCCGCGTGCTCGAAGCTCAAGGCCCTGATCTGCCCATGGACGCGGTCGCGGCCGAGGCCGGTGTCACGAAACCGGTGCTGTACCGCTACTTCAGCGACAAGGCCGCGCTCGTCCAAGCGCTCGGCGAGCGTGGCACGCAAGTGCTGTTCGCCCGCCTGCTGCCCGCGCTCAACTCGGACGGCCCCGCGCTCGCGCGCACCCGCGAGGCGATCGGGGCGTACTTCGCGGTGATCGACGAGAATCCGAACCTTTACTGGCTGCTCGCCCGGCACGCGACCGAACTGGCGGACGGAGTCGATTCGGTCCAGCACCACAAGGAGTTCATCGCCGGGCAGCTCACCGCGGTCATCGGCGACTACCTTCGCGTCTTCGGCCTCGACTCCGGCGCGGCCGAACCGTGGGCGTACGGCGTCACGGGGCTGGTGCAGAGCACCGGCGAGTGGTGGCTTCAGCGCCGTTCGATGAGCCGCGTGCACGTGGTCGAATACGTCACCCAACTCGTCTGGACCGCGCTCTCAGGCGTCTTGCGCGACGCCGGAGTCACCATCGACCCGGACCTTCCGCTCCCGGCGCCACGCCCCACGCTGTCTCTGCGAACCACCGGTCCCGCGCACTCCCAGCGCCCTCAAAAACCCGGCCGCCGCAACGACGCAGCCGCCCAATAGCCCAACACGCCCCACCCTGCTCCGCGCCATTACGCACCACACGTCCGCGTACCTCGCGCTCCCAATCGGGGAGGTTCGATGGCTGACTTCAACGGTGAGGACGGGTACTCCGGCCCCGCGACCTTGTCCCTGTCCGTACCCACTCTTCCTTCCTCGGCGTCGCAGACTCCGGAGCCTGCCGCACCCCGCGACGCGCCACCAGCCACCCCGCGCGCCGACACCCTCGACCTGCGCGTGACCGTCGACCTGCGCGGATACTTCCAGCCGATCGACGGCCGTTACCACTGGCACGGCCGCATCGCAGCCCACGACGGTCTGAGCGCCGCGCTCGCATCCGGCCGATCCACCGCGACCATCAGCACGCCGCACGGATCAGCGTCCTGCGAGATCGCCGATCCGGATCCGTGGAACCGCTACCGGATCACCGGCACGTCCACGCCCCCGTTCCCGAGCGCCTTCGCGACCGGTGAATCCACCGCGGCAATCACGGATACGCCACGCCGTGCGTCTCTCCCGTCACACACCCGCATCGCCATCATCGGGTCCGGATTCGGCGGCCTTGGTGCCGCGATCCGCCTACGGCAGAACGGGATCACCGACTTCGTCATCTTCGAGCGCGCCTCGTCGGTCGGCGGCACATGGCGGGACAACACTTATCCCGGCTGCGCGTGCGACGTACCGTCGCACCTCTACTCCTTCTCCTTCGCGCCGAATCCCCTGTGGTCGCGCAGCTTCTCGCGCCAGCCCGAGATCCGCGCCTATCTGGAGGACGTCACCGATCGCTACGCGTTGCGTCGCCACCTTCGCTTCGACACAGAGGTCACCGACGTTCGCTGGGACACGGCGAACTCCCGCTGGAACCTGCGTACCTCGCGCGGTGACCTGGCCGCAGACATCGTGATCAGCGCGGCCGGCCCGCTCGCGGACCCCTCGCTTCCGGACGTCCCGGGGCTCGACGGTTTCCGGGGCGAGGTCTTCCACTCATCTCGCTGGAACCACGACTACGACCTGACCGGCAAACGCGTCGCGGTCATCGGAACCGGCGCGTCCGCGATCCAGATCGTGCCCGAGATCCAGCCCCGAGTCGCACGCCTGACGCTCTTCCAGCGCACGCCGGCGTGGGTCCTGCCCCGCCGCGACCGCCGGATCACGGCCGCCGAGCGCTGGCTCTATCGGCACGTGCCGCCCACGCAAAGGGTCGCCCGCCTCGGCATATACGCGGTGCGCGAATCGACCGTCGGCGCGTTCGTCAAACGCCCCGCGCTGCTCAAGTCCGCCCAGCGTCTGGCCCTGCAAAACCTCAACACGGCCGTCGCGGACCCCGAACTGCGGTCCAAGCTGACGCCCTCGTACATCATGGGTTGCAAGCGCATCCTGCTGTCCAACGACTTCTATCCCGCGCTCGCCCGGCCCAACGTCGACGTCGTCGCGTCCGGCCTGGCCAAGGTCGACGGCAGCACCCTGATCTCGCAGGACGGGACGGCGGTCGAGGCCGACGTGATCGTCCTGGCGACCGGCTTCCACGCCATCGACGTCCCGATCGCAAACCACGTATACGGTGTGGACGGGAAGACGCTCGCCGAGGCCTGGCAAGGCGACATGCGTGCGCTACGAGGCACCACGGTGGCCGGATTCCCCAACCTCTGCCTGGTGATCGGGCCCAACACCGGGCTCGGCCACAACTCCATGGTGCACATCATCGAGTCCCAGCTGCGATACATCGTCGACTATGTCAAGACACTCGATCGCTTCGGCGTAGCCGCCCTGGATCCCCGCCCTGACGCTCAGGAGCGGTGGTGCGACGACATAGAGCGTCGCATGACGCCGACGGTGTGGAACATCGGTGGCTGTGCCAGCTGGTACCTCAACGCGGCGGGTCGCAACCCCACGCTGTGGCCCGCTTCGACGATCCGCTTCCGCCGCGAGACCCGAAGCATCGACGTGGACGAATACCACTTGGTCCCCACCGGAGGGAGCGCCCGATGACCCGCCCCGCCACGCCCGACGCGCTCAACCCAGCCGAACGCCGCCCCGCCAGTCCCCCTCCCAGTTCCCCTCCCAATCACACCCCCAACCACCACCCCGCCGACCTCTTCACCATCCCAGAACCCCGTATCCGCTTACGCCCGCTCTCCACCGGCGGCATCCACCTCAACGTCGAGATCCACGGTCCAGACGACGCGCCAACCGTCGTCCTGGTCCACGGCTGGACCTGCTCGATCCCGTTCTGGGCGCCCGTCATCAGCGCACTGCGTCACGATCTGCGCGTCGTCGCCTACGACCTGCGCGGCCACGGAGCCAGCGACATCCCGGGACCCGGCCA
>NZ_DASYZI010000175.1:0-17311 GCF_035946395.1 Actinocrinis sp. | reverse complement strand
GCTCTCGGTCATCGCGCGGTCCGTGTATACCAAGGGCTTCTCGACCTCGGTGATGATGTGCTTGACCACCTGCACGTCGCCGTTCACGTCCCAGACCGCGATGCCCGGCGAGAGCGTGGGGATGATCTCCACGGCCCAGCGCGGCAGGCCGAGCACGCGGCCCGTCGCGCGCGCCTCGTCGGACTTCTGCATGTAGATCGTGCGGGTGGAGGCCATCTTGAGGATCGCCGCCGCCTCCTTGGCCGCCGCGCCGTCTATCACGTCGGACAGGTGGTGCACGACGGCGACGAAGGACAGGCCGAGCCGTCGGCCGAACTTCAGCAGCCGCTGGAACAGCTGCGCCACCGAGGGCGAGTTGATGATGTGCCAGGCCTCTTCGACCAGCAGGATGCGCTTGCGCCGGTCCGGTCGCAGCCAGGTGTGCTCGAGCCAGACCCCGACGATGGCCATCAGGATCGGCATCGCGATCGAGTTGCGGTCGATCGTCGAGAGGTCGAAGACGATCAGCGGCGCGTCCAGGTTGATGCCGGACGTGGTCGGGCCGTCGAACATGCCGGACAGGTCGCCGTCGACCAGGCGGTCGAGCACCAGCGCCACGTCAAGGCCCCAGTCGCGCACGTCGTCTATCGCGACGTTCATCTCCTCGGCGGCGATCGACTTCGGGTCGCGCAGCGCATCGACGACGTCGTGCAGGATCGGCTGGACGCCCGCGCGCAGGGCGTCGGCACGCACCGTGGCGTGCGCGGCCTTGAGCGCGTAACCGGAGCGCTCGTCCAACGGGTGGCCGAGGGCGACCTCGATGATGGTGCGCAGCAGCGCGAGCTGGCCGGTGAGCGTGATCGCCGGGTCGAGCGGGTTGAGCCTGATCTGCGGTCCATGCTGCCCGCTGCCGCCGCGATGGTGCGGGTCGAGCCGGATCGGGGTGACCCCCAGCGCCTCGGCGATGTGGTTCCACTCGCCGACGCCGTCCTCGCCCTGCGCGTCGAGCACCACGACCTGGCGGTCCTTGAACCGCAACTGGCGCAGCACGTACGTCTTTTCCAGCGAGGACTTGCCGTTGCCCGACTCGCCGAGCACCAGCCAGTGCGGCGCGGGCAGTTGCTGGCCGTAGAGCTGGAAGGGGTCGTAGATGTAGCCCTTGCCGCTGTAGACCTCACGTCCGATGATCACACCGGAGTCGCCGAGACCCGGGGCGGCGGTCGGCAGGTAGATCGCCTCGGCCTGGTTGCTTGAGGTGCGCACCGGCAGCCGGGCGGTCTCCTTCTTCCCGAACAGGACCGTCGTGAAGGCGTCGACGAGCAGGTCGGTCATGCTTCCGCGAGCCATCGGCTACCTCCGCACTCCAGTCGCAAACGGCAGGGTGTTGACGAAGGCGCGGTGGTGTTCCCGGTCGCACCATTCGAGCTTCAGGAAGGACTTACCCGCCGATGCACGGATCGTACGCTTGTCACGGGAAAGCGCTTCCGGCGAGCGCGAGGAGACGGTGATGTAGCCGACCAGGTTGACCCCCGCGGCACCGGCGGCCAGGTCCTCGCCGCGCAGGTCGACCCGGGAGGAGTGGGCGCGCTCGCGCGGGTCGTCGATCCGGCCGAGCTTGGCTTGGCGGCGGTCCTCGGCGTCCACGTTGACCTTCTCGGTCAGCATCCGCTCGATCGCCACCTCGGTCGGCTCCAGGTCCATGGTCACCGCGACCGTGCGGATCACATCCGGGGTGTGCACAAGCAGCGGGGCGAGGAAGTTGACCGAGACCGGGGTCATCGGCCACTCGCGGATCCACGCGGTGGCGTGGCACCACGGCTCGCCGGTGGCCGACTCACGGGTCTTGGCGCGCAGGTAAAGCTGCGCGGAGCCGTCGAACTCGGCCGGCCAGGCACCCCGCTCGCTCATCACCTCGCCATGGTCGATCAGGTGCTCGGGGTCATACATCGAGTGGACCAGCGAAGCGAGCGCGGGCACGTCCAGCGGTCGGCGCACCTTTATGTCGGCGTCGGCCAGCCGTGCGCAGATGTCGGTCAGCTCACGCACCATGATGATGCAGAGGCCGCGGTCGGTGTCCGCTCCCCCGGCCATCACGCGCGCCTCGGCCGCAAGTTCGCGCGAATAGGGCATCGACGCGGTCAGATACGCGCGGTGCTGTTCGCTGGATGTGGAGACCATCGAAAGCAGATGGTCGTACGAGTCCCGCAGCCACTGCGCCGCTTCCGGATCGCCGCGCTTGAGCACGTCCTTGGCGTGCGCGTCGGGATCGGCAGGCAGCGTGCGGGCGAGCATCTGAAGGCGCGTCACGAAGCCGTCGCCGTTGGCCACGTGCCGCAGCAGGGTGCCGAACCGGTCGACCAGCGCCTCCTGGTCTTCGGCGTCGCGCGAGCCGACGCCGGGCCCCTCGATCTCCAGCGTGCAGGTGACCATGCTGCGGTCGAGATGCATCAGGACCGCGAGCCTGTCCGGGCCGAAGTTCGCGGTCAGCCAGCGGATCTGGCCGATGCCCGGCGGCGCCTGGACGGGCAGCTCGGCACCGCCGAGCCGGGTGCCCGCCTCGACCTCGCCGGAGGCGTAGCGCGCGGCGCCCGAGCGGGTAAGCCGCCGATAGCTGCGGTCGATCTCGAACCAGCGGTAGAGCGTGCGCCGCCGATACGGCAGGAACACCACGGCGGCAGCGGCCGCCGGCAGTCCGATGATCGTAAGGATCTTGAGGAACAGCGTGGGCACCGCGAAGGCCGCGATCATCGCCAGCGCGCCACCGACCACGAGCACGGCCAGTTCGCCGGTCTCGCGGTTGCGCCCGACGATCGCGTTCGGCTTGGCCTTGCCGATCAGGAACGAACGGCGGCGCTCGACGCCTTCGCTGGCCACGATCAGCTACTCCCGCCGGTGCGTCCGCCGTCTTCTGGAATACCCCGGCCCGCGTCGGCACCGCGTCCGGCTTGCCCCCCGTCCCGTGGGAGCGGCGGTGCGGGCGGAGTGGCCGGTGGCTGCGCGGGTGGCTGGCCACCGCCGCCGGCGCCGATCGCCGCCGGATTGCGCGTGGTGGTCAATCGCGCCGCGGCTCGTGCTCCGTCCGCCGCGATGCCCGCGGACATGCCCAAGGCGGCCACGGCCGGTCCGGCGAGCGGGTTGCCCCCGATGGCGCTGCCGCTGCGGCCTGCGTGCGCGGCGATGCCCTGCTGCACCCGCGCGGCCGGGCCGTCCATCGCGCCCGCGGCGGCCTCAGCCGGTGCGCCGGACGTGCGCGCGTTGACGGCGAGCATGTCGTCGCCGAAGCTCGGCACGAAGCGGAAGATCAGCCCCGAGGCGAAGATCGACAGCAGCATGATGGCCAGCCCGGAGAGCACCGCGCCGATGGAGCCCTGCCCGGTGCCGCCGCCGGAGATCGCGGTGGCGAGTCCGAGCACAATGATGATCACGGGTTTCGCCAGGTCGACGGCGATCATCATTCCAGCCCATCGTCTGATGTGATGCCAGAGTGATTTATCCACCAGTCCGGCGTACACGGTGGCTGCGAGCGCCGCGCCGACGTAGAGCATCGCCGCCCTGATCAGCAGCTCGATCCACAGCACCGCCGCGGCGATCATCGCGATGATCGCGACGAAGATCAGCAGGATCGGCCCGCCGCCGAGGTTGGCGGTCTGGCCGTTCGGCGGATCGAGCGTGTTGGCGAACGAGGCCAGGTAGTTGTTCGTGTCCTTCGACGTGCCGGACCCGATCGCGCCGGTCACCGAGTCCGTGACGCGCACCATGCCGTACAGGATCACCGGCGTGAATGCGGACGCGCCGACCGCGAGCCACAGGAACCCGGTGGCCTCGGAGATCGCGGTCACGATCGCCTCGCCGCGTACCGCCCGCTTGATCACCGCGAGCAGCCACAGCACGATGGTCAGGATCGAGGAGGCGGCGAACACGATCGCGTACTGGGTCAGGAAGCCGGAGTTGGTGAAGTCCACGTTCGTGCTGCCTTGGACCACCCCCGCGACGGCCCTGATGACCGAGGCGGCCGCCTGCGCGGTGTCGTGCGCGATGGCCCCGACCGGGTCGGTCAGCAGCGAGGCGGTCGACGCGCTGTTGCTGCCGTTCGCGCCCGACCCGGACGCTCCGGATCCGTTCACCAGTTTCCCGGTGTTCTCGCAGGCCTGTTTCAGCAGCCCGAAGAGCACTGAGCACGGATCGTCCTGGGACAGGCTCACCATCGATTCAGCGGACATACCGCAATCCCCCGAACAGGTTGACTGCATCCTGCAACGCTTGGCCCGCGGAGGGCACCTGCTGCCCGCTCGTCGGGACGGGCCCGTCCTTGGAAGTCAGGGACACCCACTTCCAGTCGCCCTGTGTCCAGCGCAGCGCAACGGTCGCCGTGGACCAGGCCTCGACGACGGGGTGAGTGGAGCCGGTGCCCACCAGCCCGGAGATGGTCACGTTCCAGACGTCGACGGTAACGCTGGTGCCGCTCTCGCTGTCCAGGCTCACCCCGATCGGGGTGCAGCGCTGGAGGAAGTTCAGTCCGCTCGGCGCGGAACCGTCGGCTGACAGGCCGTTGCCGACGTTCGCCTGCTTGTACGCCGTGTCGAGCTGGCTTTCGAGATCGGACGCCTTCTGCGGGTCGGCAATCGCGTCGATCAGGCGATGCCGGGCCGAGGTCTTGGTCATGGAGGGCAGGTAGAACGCCACGACGTAGTTCGCGGCCGCGGATTCGGCGCCCGCGGACGTGTGCGGATACCCGATCGGGATGTTGTCGGCGGAGTTCGTGGGCAGGCTGCTGCTCTGGATCGGGACCGCCACGGGGCCGCTCGCGTTCGCCGCGGAGTCGCTGGACCCGGTGCCGGTCGACGCGGAGGGCTGGGTGCCGGCCTGCGTGTCGGTGGAGTGGTGCGTGGTCCGGTTGACGATCGTGATGACGACCACCAGTGCGATCAGCGCGCCGAGCAGGATGAGCGGGCGGCGGCCGCGACGCGGCCTCGGCTCGTCGTCGAGGTACGGGTCGGGGGGCAGCTTGACACGCGTGCGCGCTTCGGGCGTGTTCTGCGCTGTGTCCAACGGGTACGACCCTCGATCGGCTCGGCTCCTGGGGCGGGCCATCAGGCCTCACCCCTACTGGATATGGAAACCAGTGTCACCGGTACTCGGACCGGTTGAGCAGCCGTACACGCCGCAGAGCCTGCGCACGTCAGCCGTTGGGCCGCCGCCGCAACCGATGCACCCACCCGCTGAGCCACGGCTCAGATCGCCATGCCGTAGACGATGGTGAACAGGGTGCCGAGCGAGCCGATGATGAACACGCCGGTCAGTCCGGCGACGATCAGGCCCTTGCCCTGCTCCGCGCTGAACGAGTCGCGCAGCGCCGTGGCGCCGATGCGCTGCTTTGCCGCGCCCCAGATGGCGATGCCCAGGCAGAGCAGGATCGCGGCAGCCATGATGACCTCGATCAGGACCCGTGCCTGCTGGCCGACTTTCCCGAACGGGCCCCAGTCAGGAGCGATTCCACCGATGATCGTATTGATATTCCCGCCATTGGCCGCCGGCACTAGCGTATGCCAGGCGGCATGAACGGGCAGAGAAGTCAGGAGAGTAAGCACGCTGCACCCCCGGTCGTCGGGTCGTCATCGGTGTCCAGTGTTGCCAGTATGGGGGTGTTTTGCGCCCTCGAACAGGAGCGCACGGCCCGTAGTGCGAAGACTGACGTCTTGTGGCCGTCGCACCTATCATAGGGCTCACTACCGCGCGCCGACCGTGAGAATGCCAACCGACAGCAGTGCCAGGGCCGCTTGCCAGGGGAGGGAGGGCCGCGATGCCCCGACGCCGGTTGATCTGGGTGCTGGGCGGCACGCTGCTGACCCCCTTCGTGATCGTGGCCGTAGTCGCGCTGGTCGCGGTGGGTATCAGCGGGTCCGAACTCCAGGCGCAGCAGGCCACGCTGGCCACCGGGACGGTGCCCGCGTCGTTCGCCTCGATGATCGAGGCCGCCGGGTCTTCCTGCTCCCAGATGAGCGCGCCGCTGCTGGCCGCGCAGCTGTACCAGGAGAGCGCCTTCGACCCGCACGCGGTCTCCCCGGCCGGCGCGCAGGGGATCGCCCAGTTCATGCCGGGCACCTGGCCGAACTGGGCCTCGGCGCAGGACGGCGACGGCAAGCGCGACGTCTTCAACCCCGCCGACGCCATCCCGGCCGCGGCCCGCTACGACTGCGCGCTGGCCCGGCAGGTCTCGAAGGTCCCCGGCGACCAGATCGACAACATGCTGGCCGCCTACAACGCCGGGCCGGGCGCGGTGCTCGCCGCGAACGGCGTGCCGTCGATCTCCGAGACGCAGAACTATGTGAAGAACATCAGGATCCTGGAGAGGGCGTTCACCGCGCCGAGCGGCATCGTCGCTGTGAGCAGCGTCGCGGTGCGTGCCATCGCCTTCGCCTACGACCGGCTCGGCACGCCTTACCTGTGGGGTGGCACGGGCAGCGTCGCCGATCACGGAGAGTTCGACTGCTCCGGACTGACTCAGGCGGCGTACGCGAGTGTCGGCGTGGCGATCCCGCGTGTGGCGGCGGACCAGTGGTATGCGGGGCCGCATGTGCCCAGGGGCCAGCTCCAGCCGGGCGATCTGGTGTTCTTCGCCTACAACACCAACGACCCGAGCACGATCCACCACGTCGGCATCTACGTCGGCGGCGGGGCGATGATCGACTCGCCGCACACCGGGGCGACGATCCGCTTCGACACGATCGACGGCTTCGGCGGCTACATCGGCGCGGTCCGGCCGTACGCGCAGGTACCGCAGTGGCCGGTGGGGCAGCCCACTTCGAGTACGAGTGCGACCGCGAGTGCTGGGGCGGGCACGACTTCCTGAGCTGCGGCCTTCGCAGATCTGGGGCGCGTCCAAGAAGTGAGCCGGTTCAGCGGGCCGCCTTCGCGGCTGGGGCGAAGCCCTCGGCCAGTTCGGTCCTGGCCCGCCAACCGGTCGCGGTGTGGAAGGCGTCCGAAGAGATCCGCAGCGAGCGGCCCAGAACCTCGGCGCGGCTGCCGAGCAGTCGGCGCGTGAGGGACGGGAGGAATTTGGCCGAGCCGTCCACGCCGGCGGCGGTGCCCAGCGCCCGCGCCCACTGCGCGCGGTGCGCAGGTTGGCCGGCCACGTTGTAGATCCCGGTCGGGGCGGCGAGGGCCGCGACGACCGCGGCGGCGGCGTCCTCGATCGTGATCGGTGAGACGTACCCGTCCGGATCACCGCTCAGGACCGGCTTTCCGCGCCGTACCCGCTCCAACTGCCAGCGGGTGAGCGAGTCGGCGCCGTAGAACATGCCGAAGCGCAGGACGACGGCGAACCGGTACTGGTCCGCGAAGCCCATCGCGTTGTCGGCGGCGGTCAACGACGAGACGGTGAGCGGGTGGACGGCGAGCGGAGACCGTTCGGCTATCCAGTCCTGCCCGCCGTCCGCGTAGACGAGCGAGACAGCCTCCTGAATCAACCGCAGCGCTCCGCAGTCGGCCGCGGCCTTGGCCAGGATCGCGCTGCCCTCCGTGCGGATCCGGTCGTTCTCCCGCCACGCCGAGGTCCGCATCATCGCCGGGCCGGCGGGAATGTGCGTGGCCAGATTGCACACGACGTCGTGCCCTTCGATCGCGGCACGCATCGCGGCGGCGTCGAAGAGATCCACCCGCGCGCTCTCGGCGCCCAGCGTGTAAAGGATCCTGCTCTTCTCCTGGCTGCGGGCGATCCCGGTGACCTCGTGACCGCTGGACACGAGCCGCCGCACAGCGGCCGTCCCCAGCACACCGGTCGCACCGGCTACGAAGACACGCATCCGTCGGCACCCTTCTCGGTAGCGACCTGAATCCCTACCGTAACCATCCTCCATTCGGGTCGTTGGAGAGGACGAATCCCCCAACGGATCATCCGTTCGGCTTACACCATGAGTGAGTACCCATCCGAGGTGGCGAAAGTGAACGCAGCGGCGGCACACCGTAGGGGGCGATCGGCGGCGCTCAGACTCGGCCTGTTCGTGCTGAGCGCCGGTACGGTGGCAGCCGCCGCAGGGTGTTCGTCGGTGTCGCCAAGCGTCGTCGCCGATCCGGTCGCAACGAATCCGGTCGCCGCGGTACGTGACGCCGCTGTCGCGTCTTCGAAGATCCACACCGCGAAGGTGGCAACGACAGTCGTCATAACGGTCGGCGGCGCCGACCGCCACTTCACCGGCCTCGGCAGCTTCGACTTCGACCATCAGGTCGGGGCTATCGTCCTGCGGACACCGCAGAGTCCGACTCCCCTCGACGAGATCATCACCCCCGCGACGCTGTACCTACGGCAGCCCGGCGTGGACGCGAAGTGGAAGTGGGTCGACGCGACCAAGCTGCCGGACGGGGATCTGATCAGCGCCGGCTACACCAGCCCGGTCTTCGACTTCGCACTGCTGCGCGGCGTGAGCGCCGACGCGGCGCATGGCGGCGCCGGGCGTTACGACGCCGCGCATAATGACACCGTGCATAACGACACCGTGCATTACGTGGGGCAGGACAAGGTCCGTAACACGCCGGTGACGCACTACAGCGGGACGCTGGACCTGACGGCGTCGGCACAGCAGGCGCAAAACCCGATCAAGGACGAACTGCTCCGCGCCTCACGCGCGTTCGCGCAGAAAACGGTCCCCTTCGATGCTTACCTGGACGCACAGGGCAAGGTACCCGAGTCGTGACGCACTTCAGCGTCCCCGCCCAAGCACCGCAACGCGGCGCGGTCCGGATCGCGGCGACCACGGACCTGTTCGACCTGGATCAACCGGTCACCGTGGTCACACCACCCGCGCAGGATTTGGCAGCCACCCGGCCGAGTCCGTCGACCGCGCACTGAGGCCAGGCGGGCGGGCCTTACCGAACTAGGCATGCCGCGCGGCGGATGGCCCGTCCGGGCCATGGTTGCCCGTCGGACCGGTCTCTATGCTGACAAGGGTCGGCGGAAGACCGCGGGGGACTGAAGCCTTACGCGATCGCGCGTTCAAGACGGTAAGGAGGTGACCGGATTGCGTACGGCGCAGCATACTCCCGCTCCCCTGCACGATCCGGCGCCGCGCCGCGAACCGGCGCACAGCCATGGCCACGGCCACGGTCGGCTGCTGCGCGCCGCTTCCGTTCACGACCGGGTGGCGCTGGACGAGATCGAGCTCTATGCGGAGCTGATCATCGCGGCCCAACGCAGTGACGAGCCGCTCTCGCATGAGGACATCGACGCCGTTCTCGGCCTTCGGCCCCCGGGAACGATCAGCACCTGCTGAACGGTCGGCGCCCATCAAGCCTTCCGCCGCGCTCTGCGGGGCATTGCCGACACTTATTCTGGCTATCAGCGCTCAATCCTATATACGCTTATATGCTTCACTATGCGTCTATATGCGTTGAATTCTTCCCCTGATCGCACATCAGATCGCACGGCGACTCGTCACGTGACGCAACCGCCCGACCACGTGCAACCACCATCCGGCGCGAGATCCGTCACACGCTGCGCAATCGGTGTCGTTAGCGTTTAGCATCCTTGTGGTCATGGAACCCCACAGTTCCCGACAACCGCTCCATCACCGGCCAACGTCGGCCACGCCCACAAGGCGACCGCCGTGCCCCGGCTCCCCGGGGCGGGAACGTGAGAGCCCGCCCGAATCCCCGCCCGGAGATCCCTGTGCGCCTGCGTCTGACCCCGAAGGAGACCAGCTTCTACGATCTGTTCGCCAAAGCCGCGGACAACCTGGTCGTAGGGGCGGCTCTGCTCACCGAGTTGCTCGGCACCGACCTGGCCGGACGCACGGCGATCGCCGAGCGGATGCGTGACGCCGAACACGCGGGCGACGAGGTCACCCACGCGATCTACCGGCTGCTGAACTCCTCCTTCATCACGCCCTTCGACCGCGAGGACATCTACCATCTCGCGGCCCGCCTCGACGACGTGATGGACGACATGGAGGCGGCGGTGGACCTGGCCACCCTCTACCAGGTGGAGGCGCTGCCCGCCGGGGTCGCCGACCAGGTGGACGTGCTGGTGCGGGCGGCCGACCTGACCGCGGAGGCGATGCCGCGGCTGCGCACGATGAAGGACCTCACCGAGTACTGGATCGAGGTCAACCGGCTGGAAAACCAGGCCGACCAGGTTTACCGCAAGCTGCTGGCGCACCTGTTCTCCGGCGAGTACGACGCGCTCACCGTGATGAAGCTGCGGGAGATAGTGGAAAATCTGGAGGCGGCGGCGGACAACTTCGAGCGCGTGGCGAACACGATCGAGACGATCGCGGTCAAGGAGTCATGACCCCGTGCAGACGCTCGGCCTGATCACGGTCGTCGTGGTCACCCTGGGGTTCGCCTACACGAACGGCTTCCACGACTCCGCCAACGCCATCGCCACCTCGGTCTCCACCCGCGCGCTCACCCCGCGCGCGGCGCTGGTCATGGCCGGGGCGATGAACCTGGTCGGCGCGTACGTAGGCCTGGAACTCGGCGGCGGGGTGACGAAGTCCATCGTGAACGGCATCATCTCCACGCCGCCACAGGGCGGCAGCGGCCTGGTGGTGGTGTTCGCCGTGGTGGCCGGGGCGATCGTGTGGAACCTGGTCACCTGGTACTTCGGGCTGCCCTCGTCCAGTTCGCACGCGCTGATCGGCGGCATGGTCGGTGCGGGGCTGGCGGCCGGGCTGACCGTGCACTGGAGCGGGGTGTGGGACAAGGTCGTGCTGCCGATGCTGGTCTCGCCGCTGGTGGGCTTCGTGCTCGCCTTCGCGCTGATGCTCGGGATCCTGTGGGGGTTCCGGCGGCGCCGGCCGGGCCCGGTCACCCGGAGCTTCCGGATGGCGCAGACCGTGTCGGCGGCCGGCATGGCGCTGGGGCACGGTATCCAGGACGCGCAGAAGACGATGGGCGCGGTGATGCTCGCGCTCATCGCGAGCGGGCACGCGACCAGCGCGAGCGAGGTGCCCTGGTGGGTGCTGCTGGCCTCGGCGCTGTCCATCTCGCTGGGCACGTACGCGGGTGGCTGGCGGATCATGCGCACGCTCGGCCGGCGGATCATCGAGATAGACCCGCCGCGCGGCTTCGCGGCGGAGACGGTGTCCTCGCTGGTGCTCTACTTCACCGCGTTCATCTACGCCGCGCCGGTGTCTACGACGCAGATCATCACCGGCTCGATCATGGGGGCGGGGGCCACCAACGGACGCAACTCGGTGCGCTGGGGCGTGGCGAAGAACATCTTTTATGCCTGGTTCCTGACCATCCCGGCGGCCGGCGTCTGCGGCGCACTGATCTACGAAGTGAGCCATGCCTTGGTCAGCTGACCCCTGACCTCTGACTGCCGACCGCCGACCGCCGACCGATGGTTGAAATAGCTGACACCATGTCACCTGATGCCGCATCAACCGACACTTTGTCAACTTGCGACGGCGATCAGCGTCACGCCATCTGACGATGTTTCACGTGGATCATGAACTCGGTGGCTGATCTCAACAGGCGGCTTCCGATGCTCCAGGGCGTTGGAGATCTTGGCCAGATCAGCGCAATGACCAGCCGGGATGCGGAGGCCGATCGCGCTCGTGTCCCGCGCAGGACGTCCGGCGTGGGACACGAGGCCAAGATCTTCAGCACCTCCTGGTGCGATGCCCTAGAGGCCGAACTCGCACCACACCGACTTGCCGGTGTCCAGCTGCCGCGCACCCCACGACGAGGCGAGCGCGGCGACGATGCCGATACCGCGGCCGTCCTCGTCGGTGTCATCGGCCAGCCGCCGCCTGGGCAGATGGTCGTCGCCGTCGGACACGTCCACGATCAATCGGCGGTCGGTGCGGCGCAGCCGGAGCCGGACCGGCTGCTTGCCGTGGATCGCGGCGTTGGCCACCAGCTCGCTGACTGCCAGCACTCCGGCGTCGCACAAGTCGTCGCCGACGTGCCAGCTGCGCAGCACCCCTGAGGCGAAGGCGCGGGCGTGCGCGGCGATCTCGGTGCCGCCGACCAGGTCGAGCCCCGCCGAGCGGAACAGCTCCGCGCGCTGCCCCTGCCACCGCGGCACGTGCACGACCAACAGCGCGACGTCGTCGTCGTGGTCCGCGGGCAGGTCCATCCCGGCAAGCAACTCGTCGCGGACCAGATCGACCGGGCCGGCGCGACGTACTCCGTGCCGACCGGCCGAACGCTGCATCGGTAGCTGCGGGGCTCCGGCGAAGACCCTGCGCAGCAGGCCGATCTGGGTGTCGAGGTCCGTGCCGCGCCGCTCGACCAGGCCGTCCGTGAACAGCGCGAGGTAGGAACCCGGCGGCACCGCGACGCAGGCCTCCTGCCACGTCCACTCTCCGGTGCCGAGCGGTGGCCCGCCGGCACCCTCCAGTTCGACGATCACACCATCCGGTAAGCGCAACAATGGCGCGGGATGACCCGCGTTCGCGTAAGTCAGCACGTGGTCGTCGGGGTCGTAGACCGCGTAGACGGCCGTCGCGAGCGCGCCGAAGTCGCAGGCCCCCGCGCTGATCGAGCCCTCGGCGTAGGCGACGCCCTCCAGTTCGGCGGCGTGCCGGTCGAGGTGCAGCAGCAACTCGCCGGGCGGAAGGTTGGCCGCCGCATACGCACGGACAGCCGCGCGCAGCTGGCCCATCACGGCCGCCGCGTGAACACCGCGGCCCATCACGTCGCCCATCACCAGCGCGGTTCGCCCGCCGCCGAGCGGGATCACGTCGTACCAGTCCCCGCCGACCTGGAACTCGCCGGGCTCGCTGCTTCGCCGCCAGGCGTCCTGCGTCTGATCGGACTGCTCGTCCGCGGCGCCGGGGAGATAGACACCGGCGATGCGCAGGTCATCAGGCTGGGAAAGGCGCTGCGGCAGCAGCGAGCGTTGCAGGGCGACCGCGGCGTAGCGGTGCCGACGCTCCCCTGCACGCAGCCGGTCGACGGCCGCGACCTGTTCGGTGCAGTCGACGATGGTGACCAGCGCGCCGGTCACCGGGCCGCCCTCAGGATGGTGCACTGGCGAACAGGTGACCCGCAGCACCGCGGGGCGCTTTGCCGGACCGAAGCCGTTCACGCGCACTTCGGGCGCGGTGAAGACGGTCCCGGTCGCGTAGACGTGGTCCAGTGCGTCGAGCAGCCCGAGTTGCTCGAACTGCGGCACCAGCCCGGCCAGCGGGCCGCAGGCGTCCACGGGCAGGCCGAAGGACTCGCGGAACGCCCAGTTCAGGAAGTCCACCCGATGGTCGTGGTCCCGCACGAGCGCGACCGCACTGGGAGCCGTGCCGAACGCTGCGGCCAGCAGCACGCCGACCCGCTCGCCGGAGACGCGGTCCTCGCGGTCCGCGGGACGCAAGAGCGCCTCGGTCAGCTCGTCGCCGAATCCGTCGAGACCGGGGTCGCCCAGCGCGGAATTCTTCAGCGCGGTGTTGTTCTTCAGCATGCCGTTGCTCGCGGAAGTCTCGTGGAAAGCCGTCTCGTCGAAGACGGTGCGATTGAAGGCCGGATGGTCGAATACGGCGTCATGATCGAACGTTTCGTGATCAAACACAGTGCTTCGATCAAACACGGTGTCCCCATCAAACACAGCGTTCCGATCAAGCGTCGCGTCATGATCGGGCGCGGCCTTGCGATCAGGCGCAGCGCCGTGATCGAAAACAGCGTCGTGATCGAATGCTGCGTCCGCTTGGCCGGACAATGCGGTGCGGTCGGACAACGCCGCGATCGGCGCGTCAGGCTTCCAAGCCACGGGTAGTGGTGTCCTCTCCAAGTGCCAGCCGCCGGCCGCCCGATCGTGGGCGCGCCTGCCCAGCGCGCGATCGACGGCTTCGACGGAGCTGCGCGCTTGGAACCGGATCGCTCGCCCCACCCGGAACAGCAGGTGGGCCCAGTCTGCCGGACTGGACAGCGTGGGGTGGGGGACAACCACGATCAACCATTCGATCGAGGGACAACCGGGACCGGTTCCGGTCGCGTCGGGCCTGGCTGGCGACGGTTCCCGGCCAATCACTCGAACGGATGACCCCGAGCGGGCCGACGACCAGGCCCGTCGCCAGACGCGGAAGCTGAGCAGCGAGAGGAGCGCGTAGAGCACGTGGACGGCACGAACAGCGCGGACAGCGCGCTGCGACGATGGGTAACTACGAGCAGCCTGGAACCGCCCCGGCGCTGCCACCGGACCCGCCGCCCGCCGCCGCAAGTTGCAGCAGGCCGCAGAGCGTGCTGTCGGAAACCAGCCAGCTGCCGTTGACCTTGACGGCCTTGCCCGCCATGCCGCCCATCACCACGGCGCCGTTCAGCGAGATCTGGTACGTGACGTCGGCGTCGGTCGGCGAGGGGAACATGACCTTCTGCACCGTCGCGCTGGCTTGGCCGACCCGCGGATCGGAGGCGAAGGCCTGGACGGCAGGCTTCATCGTCGTGGTGCCGTTCTCCAGCAGGGCTTCCTTCTGGGTGATCGGCGTGTCTTTGGAGAAGAAGGACTGCCAGACCTGCGTGACTGCGGCCGTGTCGGCGTTGGCGCTCGCCGCCGTTGAGGGGGTCACCGACGACGTTGCGGCCGTACTGCCGCCCGAACTGCCACATGCGGCAAGCAACGCCACAGCGGTCAATGAAGTGAGGGTACGGATAAGGAGAGTCAAGGTTTGCTTCCGCACCATCCTTGAACTGTGATGATGGAAGCCAAACCGCAGGATGGTCATTACATTCCCTCCACTCGCCTCCAGGATGGGAACGCGCAATAACTTTGATATCCCCGGCGTAAGAGCCGCGAACCCGCGCGCATGCAACAGGTGCGTTCCAGTTCCGGACTGCCTCAAGCTCATCCTCGGTGGCGGCGGGGCGGCGTACCGCGCCTCCCACCGGGCATTGTTCTGCCATAGCATCAGGCTGTTGGGCGACTTTGCTGAGGGGTGCCGGTGGTTGTCCGCATTGGTCCCGGGATCGATCCGGGCTGGTTGATCGCGGCCGTGGGCGTGGGCTTGGAAGTCGTCGGCTGGTACCAGATCTCCGGGCAACCCACCGAAGCCCAGCAATTGCCCTACTTGGCCTCGGCCACCATTCCCGGTGCCGCGCTGATCGTGGCTGGAGCGGTGCTGATCGCCGGTCGCCGACACGTGGAACCGCGCGGCGGCGTACGCGGGACGTACGCGGCGGCTGGCGTCATACAGCGCGCTGGGCTGTGGGCGCTGCCTGACGGCAGTTACGTGCATCGCGGGGACTGCCCGCTGCTCGACGGGAAGCCGGACGCGTACGAAGTCACGGGCGCCGATGCCGGACGTGTTGACGGGGACAGGACGCGTGGGGGCGGCGCGCCGGCCGACACGTCGGACGGGTCAACTGGCACTGGCACGTCAGCTGGCACGTCGGCCACTCCGGCTCCGGCACGGCCCTGTCCCATCTGCGAGCCCGATCTAGCCGCCGTGACCCAGTGAGAGTGTCGCAGTGAGCGCGGGGGCTGGGCAGCTGGCCGTCGCCGGACTCGGGATCGGCGCGGTGGCCGCGCTCTCCGGGGTCGGGGTCATCGCGACGTACCGCGTTACCGGCGTGCTCAACGTAGCCTTCGGCGCGATCGGGATGTTCGGCGCGTTCCTGCTGCGTGCGGCCGTTCGGGACTGGGGGATCCCGACCGGTGCAGCCGCGGCGCTGATCGTGCTCGGCTGTGCTCCACTGTTCGGGCTGCTGCTCGACGCGGCGGTTTTCCGGCCGCTGCAACAGCGGGCCGCCGGCGTTGCCGCGGAGCTGACCGCAGGGTTCGGCGTCATGGTGCTGTTGGTGGGCATCGCTACCGCGGTCTGGGGATCGGGGGCCCGCACGGACGCGCCTTCGCTGCTGCCTGCGGGAAGCATTCAGCTCGGCGGACCCGGCGGACTGACCGTGTCGGTCGGCGTCCTGGTCGAGCTCGGGCTGCTCCTGATCATCGCAGGCACGTTGGCCTTGCTGACGCGCAGCCGGACGTTCGGGGTCGCGATCCGCGCCGTGGTGGACGACCGCGGCCTGGCCGAGCTTCACGGGCTGCCCGCGCGTCGGCTGGGGCGGCTCGGGTGGGCGCTCGGCTGCGCACTGGCGGCGGCGGCCGGGATGCTGCTGGCTCCGCAGCTGCGGCTCGACGCGGTCACCTTCACGCTGGTGCTCTTCGAGACGCTCGGCGTCGTCGTGGCGGCGCGGCTGGTGAACCCCGCGGTAGCCATCGCGGTCGCGTTGGCCACCGGGATCGGCCAGGCCGAGTTGATCGGGATTCAGCTGACGGGCCGTCCGGGCGAGGTGCTGTCGGCGGTGCGTTCCAATCTCTTCGTGGCGGTACTGCTGGTCGCGGTGTGGATCGCACCGGCGTTCCAGGAGACGCGGGAGCGGGTGCTGACCGCGCCGCGCAAGGCCGCGCTCGCCGAGCGGGTCGGCGGCTGGTGGCCGGTCGTGGCGCTCGCCGTCGCGGCGGCGCTGCTGCGCTCACCGGATGTGGGCATTGCACAGCAGATCCCGGCGCTGGCCGTGGTGCTGCTCTCCTTCAAGGCGCTGAACACGGTAGGACTGATCTCCCTAGGCCAGACCGCCTTCGTGGGGGCGGGCGCGCTGGTGGCCGCGTGGACGCCAGGGCTCGGGCTGATCGCCGCGCCCGCGGCGGGTGCGGCGCTCGGGCTGTTGTTCGCGCTCCCGGTGGCGCGAAAACGGCCACTGCATCTGGCGCTGACCACGCTCGCGCTGGCCACCGCGGCGAGCCGGTTCATGTTCGAGCAGCCGCTGTTCACGCCGCCGCTGGCGCACCGTCCGGCCTTCCTCTCCGGTGATCGCGCCTTTCTGCTGGCCGAGGCGGTGAGCCTGGGTCTCGTGGCGCTGGTGCTGACGCCGCTGGATCACGGACGGATCGGGCGGCGGCTCGCGGCGATCCGGGACAGCGAACCGGCGGCGCGGACGCTGGGCGTTGACGTCGAGCGCATCCGGGTTCTGGTGTTCGCGCTGGCCGGAGCCGTCGCAGCATTCGGCGGTGCGTTGTGGGTGGGCGCCGCCGGAGCCTTCGACTCAAGTGCCTTCGACCCGTTGCGCGGGCTGATCTGGCTGGCCGCCGCGACCGCCGTCGGTGTCGCGAGCGCGCCCTCGCTGATCCTCGCGGCGGTCGGGATGGTAGTCGCCGACACGGTGATTCCGGGAGCTTCCGCGATCATCGTAGGAATCGCGGCGCTCACTGTGCCCTGGCTGCGCGGTGAACCGGCCGAGTCGGCGGTGGCGGTGCGAGCGAGGGCGGTCTCGTGACCATCGCGTTGCGCTGCGCGGGAGTGCGGGTCCGCTATGGCGGGATCGAGGTCCTGCACGAAGTCGGCATCGCCGTCCCGTTCGGCGCGGTGACGGCTCTCGTCGGGCCGAACGGGGCCGGAAAGTCCAC
>NZ_DASYZI010000174.1:0-44995 GCF_035946395.1 Actinocrinis sp. | reverse complement strand
AGGGTCATTGAGTCCTGCGATGACCGTGCATCCGACGGCGAAGACCGTGTTGCGGTGCCGCGCCAACTGGGTGTTCCAATTCACCGCCGCGATGGCAGGACGCTGCGCCACGATGGGAGCAGCCCAGATCGCCGCGACCATCACGGCGGTGGTCAGCAACCAGTAGACCGGGCCGCGTTGGGCGAGTTCCGCCGGGTCGGTGGCGGTCAGGGCTAGGACGACTCCGAGGAACTGCACTGCCCGGTTCGGCAGCGCGGATTGAAGTGTGGATTGGCTGGATATCGCTTGAACTACATGACCGGACATTTGATTGGGCGCCGCGGATTGCTCGGACATCACGGGCTGCTCAGTCAACATGGCTTGCTCGATCAACATGGCTTGATTCGACGGTTCAGTTCGCCCGGGTGAGGCGCTTGTGTCGGTCATCGGGTCCTGCCTCGAACTCCGGTACGCAGTAGTGGCGCCAGTGCGAGATCCAATTCGCCTGTGCCATTCCACGCCACCACGGGGATACCGCGCTCCGCCAGGCTGAAACGCAGCGCCTCGCGGTCCAGCCGCCACAGCCGCAGGGCAAAACCGGCCGCCTCGTCTGTCGGGTCCACGCGCGGATCACCGGCCGGAATCTCCACGACCACCACCGGGTTGCCGCGCTCCGCCAAGTCCCGCAGCACGTCAAGGACCCGGTCGTCGGCGAGTGGCGTGATCGCGTACACCAGCGCGCCGTGCGGCAACGCGGGAGCGGGGACGTGGCTGAGGTCAGGTGTTTGATAACCGAGATCGCGACGCACTTCGAGCACTGTCTCGATGATCCGGTACAGGTAGGCGCCACCGGTGCGGGGTTGCAGCCACCGCAGCCTGCCGCCGATCGAGACCACTCCTACTCGATCATGGCTGCGCAGGTAGGCGCGCGTGATGCCGGCCGCCGCGCGCACCGAGTCGTCGAGCGTCGAGCGGCCGGTCGCCGGGTCGAGGAGGTCGCCGAACGCGTCGAGCAGCACGACCGCGTCCGCCGCTCGCTCGGCCGCGTATTGCGTGATCTGAATCGCGCCGCGCCGCGTCGTGGACGGCCAGTGGATGCGCCGCTGCCGGTCGCCCCACGCATAGGGCCGGACGCCCGCGAACTCGAAGCCGTCGCCGTTCTGCCTCGCCGTGTGCTCGCCGAGCCGATCGGGCAGCCGCGCCGGGATCGGAGTCAGGGCGGTGCTGGCGGGCCACGGGTAGATGTCCACCTCGCCCAACTCCACCCGCATGGTTCGCCGTCCGAGGCCACCGACGTCGTGCAGGTCGATGTCCGCGGTGCCCAGCGACCACCGGCCCCAGCGGCGCGCGGCAAAGGAGAGCGCGACGACCGGGCCTGTGATTGCGATGTCGGTGAGCTCGACCCCGGGACCAGGCGCCACGCCCGGATCGATCCAGCCGACCAATCCGTCGAAGGCCAGGTCGATACGCACGGCGATCGGTTCGCCTTCGAAGCACCGCCGCACCGGAACCGTCGCCCGCGCGGCGGCGCGCGTCGGGCGGGTCGATCCGGGCGCGCTGAGCGCGAGCAGCACCGCAGGTGCGGCGGCGAGGGCGAGTACCCAGGCGCGACCAGTGATCAAGGCAATCGAGATGGCGGCCAAGGCGACGCTGGTCAGGCGCAGCGCACGTTCAGTGAAGCGCCATTGCGTCGTTGGTGCGGGCGGTGCTCCGGCTGGTCCCGTGATTGCGTTCGGCCCGCCGATGGCGCGGCGTATGGCGTCGCTAGTGGTGTGAGCTGTGGGCATGCTGGGAGCGGCGTGGTCGGCGTGGTCGGCGTGGGTGATGGGGGTGATGGGGGTGATGGGGGTGATGGGGGTGATGGGACCGGCTGGACTAGCAGAGTTGGCTGAACTGGTGGCGCCGATTGCACTGGCCGGGTGTGTTCGAGCGGCAGGGCTGGGGGTTCCGGCGGCGTCGGCCAGAGCATTGGCACCGGTTGGGCTGGCGGGAATGTTGGTATCGGCAGGACTGCCCAGGCTAGGTGGACCATCTGCGCCAGGTGGGCTATCTGCGTTAGGCGAACGGGTTTCGTTAGGTGGACTGTCTACGTTAGGTGGGCTGCCTGCGCTGGGTGGATTGCTTGGGGCGACGGGGCCGACTGTGCCAGTTGGACCGCCTGTACCGGGTGGACCGCCTGCGCCGGTGGGTCTGCCCGGTGTGGACGGACTTGGTTCGCTGGCTGGGCCGGGCGTGGTCACGGCTGCGGGACCGTGCGTGGGGTGGCTACCGAGTTGACGATGCCTGCGATCACGTCGTCGGCGCTGATCCGGCGCACCCACAGTTCGGGGCGCAGCGTGACTCGGTGGGCGAGCGCGGGTACTGCGACGGATTTCACGTCTTCCGGGGTGACGTAGTCGCGTCCGTCCAGCACAGCCCGGCCCCGAGCCAGCTGGACCAGCGCCAGGCCGCCGCGTGGGGAGGCGCCGACTTGTATTTGCGCGTGCGCCCGTGTCGCGTTGACCAGGCCGATGATGTAGCCGAGCAGGTCGTCGTCCACCTCGACCGCTTCCAGGCTCGCCCGCATTGCCAGGACCTCGGCCGGGGTGGCCAGTGGCTTGAGTACCGCTTCCGGTGTCGCGCGGTCGAGGCGCTTGCGCAGCATCGCGGCCTCGTCTACCGGCGGCAGGTAGCCCATGCGTACGCGGAGCAGGAACCGGTCCAGTTGTGCCTCGGGCAGTGCGTATGTGCCCTCGTACTCGATCGGGTTGTCGGTCGCGATCACCACGAAGGGCTTGGGCAGCGGACGGGTCGCGCCGTCCACCGAGACTTGTCCCTCGCCCATCGCTTCGAGCAGCGCGGCTTGGGTCTTCGGCGGGGTACGGTTGATCTCGTCGGCCAGCAGCAGGTTCGTGAAGACGGGGCCGGGGCGGAAGACCATCTCGCCGGAGCGCTGGTCGTAGAACGGCGCCCCGGTCACGTCGGAGGGCAGCAGGTCCGGGGTGAACTGGATCCGGGTGAACTCCAGGCCAAGCGCGGTGGCGAAGGAGCGGGCCAGCAGGGTCTTGCCGAGTCCCGGCAGGTCCTCGATCAGCACGTGGCCGCCGGCCAGTACGCCGAGCATCACCAGTTCCAGCGCCGGGCGCTTGCCGACCACCGCGCGCGCGACCTCGTCGAGTACGGTGTGCGCTCGCTCTCCGGTCTGCTTTGGAGTCAGCGTGACGGCGTCGTTCGGGGTGGTGGTGGCGGCGTTCTCGGTCTTGGTCCCGGGCGCGCTCTTGTTTCCGTTTCCGGGAGTGGCGTCGGCTTGGTCGCCGGTGTCGGCCGTGTTCCTGTCTGCGTGCATTCCCGTCCCCCGATCCGTCGGCACCGCGGCGGCCGGCACCGCTCCGGTGGTCACTGCGTTCTCCAAGGCTTTCAGGCTCCTCATCCTCATCCGGTCACGCTGCTTCCCCGTCGGGAGGCTTCACAGCGTTTCGAGGCGGTGGACGAGCGCGCGGAGCACCACGTCCGGGACGGGCGGGGGATCGCTGGCGGACTGTGCGCGCCGGTCCAGCGTCTTGCGCGGCGGCAGCGGCCCCGAGTAGGTCGGCCGGCGCGGGTCGATCCACGCGAACACGTCGTAGCCGACCACGGCCGCGGCCCGATCCGGTTCGCGGTAGAGGGAGATCCCGTGCCTGTCGGCCAAGCGCACCGCGTAAAGCCGTTCCAGTTGCGGGCGCAGCACTCGCTCGAATCCGGCCGCGGACTCACGCGCCGACTCCACGGCCGTCGCCCAGCCGCGCAGGCTTGGCTCGCGCTGGTGCACGAGGCGCACGGACCTGCGGTGCGAGCCGTCGATCGCGTCTGCGCCGGCGACATACCGGGCGACCAGCAGTCCGACGACGACGATCGCCACGGCGCCTGCCGCTGCCGCTCCAGGGCCACCGCCGATCGCCAGCACTGCCTCGGACGCGATGGCTGTCGCGGAGAGCAGGAGTACGGCGCGTGTTGTGTGGCCCAGGGGAGATTGGCCGTTGCGCCGGTCTGTTCGGCGGAAGCGGCTTACGCGGAAGCGGGCTACTTGGGTGGGTGTGGTCATGAGGTGACCACCTGCGTCTTCGGGTCCTGGGTTGTCGGGTCTTGGGTTTTCGGACCCTGTGATTTCGGACCCTGTGATTTCGAGTCCTGCGATGTGTGGGCTTCGGCTTCGGCTTCGGCCTGCGCGCGTATTCGCTCGGACAGTGCGCTCGTGACCGTGTCCAGGGCGCTTCGCGCCGCCTCCAGGTGCTTGGGCGTCATGGGGTGCGAGGAGAAGCGGGCTTCGCGGAACAGGTCTGTCAGCGTCGCGGCGTTTCGGGCGCCAGTGTCGGGGAGATCGCGGGCTGCGCGGCGCAACAGGTCGGATGGACTGTCGGAATGCTCGCGCACGACGCCCACCCTTGCGAGCGAGTCCTCCATCGCGGCGTAGCAGGCGATGATCGCGGCACGTGCGTCCTGCCCGGACAGCGCCGACCGGCCGGCGAGTAGCGCGTCGGCCAGCGCCTCGTCTTCGGCCTGCGACTGCGCGAACGACGGTATGGACGTGGTCGGCGGGGCGATCGGCACCTTGCGCAGCAGGCGGATCGCCACGGCGATCATGGTCACCAGCAGCGCCACGCCGATCACGATCACCAGTCCCAGGAGGAATTGGGCCAGGTCGAAGGAGAAGCCGTGTCCCTTGCCGGGGGCATGCGTGGGTTGTGGCCGTAAGGCGCGCCACCGGGCAGCGCTCGGAGTCGGGAGGGGTGAGTAATCGGGGGCCTCTTCGCCCGTGATCGGCTTGCTCAGCAGCAACAGTGCGAAGGGGACCAGGACGGCGCTGGCGAAAAGCACCGCGATCGTCGCCTGGCGCAGCCGGTCCTGCGCGGTGGTGGCCGTTTCGGTCGAGCGCACGTGGTCGCGGTACTTCGCGGCGGTGAGGACCGCGATGAGGGCGAAGAGGATGCCCAGGCCGAGTGCGGCGCCGGTGGCCAGGCCGGAATCGCGCAGGGTGGCTCCGTTGGCTGCGCGGACGCCCACCGCGGCGACGGCCAAGCTCAGGGCCGCGGCCGCCGCGAGCAGCACGCCGGACCGGCGTATCAGCCGCCGATCATCGCTCCCGCTCCGTGTCACGCGCCCGTTCTCTCCAGTGTTCCCGCAGTTCGGCTGCCAGCCTGGCACACCGGCGCGGGCGATGTCAGCACACTGGGGTTTTTGTCCGCGTTCGCCCGGTTCCGGTCACAGCCGGGTCATCGTGGTGGTGGCCTCCATGATCTCCGAGCTGATCAGCGAGAGCTCGCCGCGCAGATCGCCGGGGATCTCCCGGACCCGGGCCGGCAGCTGCCGCGCCGCGGCGACCAGCGAGAGGTCGGGCAGCCGCGCGGTGAGCTGGAGATGCTGATCCATCAGCCGGACCAGCCGGCGCCTGCGCACCCGGGCGAAGGCCTGCGCCAGCCGCAGCGAGAGCAGCCAGACCGTCAGGTGCCACAGCGGGATCACGATGAGCCAGATCATGAAGTACGTGTGGGTCGCGTGCTGCACGGTGACCGCGTAGTGCTTGAGGTTGATCACGTGCGTCACCACCCGCGGCTCCCAGCGCCCCTCCAGGTACACCGGCAGCGCCCACATCGCCAGCGCGATGGAGCTGAGCGCCCACGGGATCGCGGCGTAGATCATCCAGCGCGCCCACGTGCCGACCGCCTGGAACCGCTTGCTCATCCGCATGAACGGACACGGCACCAGGACCGAGGCGAGGTTCCCGATGGCGATCGAGGCGATCGGCAGCACCGCGAGCTGCGGCAGGGCGGGGCCCACCCACGCGGAGTCGTGGCCGAGCAGCACGGTGGCGGCGACGACGAGCCCGACGAAGAACAGCTCCCACAGCGCGAGCACGATGTTGCGGGCCAGCAGGATGCGGCCCGGATCGGTGCCGGAGCGCAGTATCCCGGCGAGCCACCGCGGCTCGGCGGCCAGCTGGTTGGTCAGCGAGCCGTCCGCCACCGCGGTCAGGATGACCGGCACCACGAGCTGGTTCATCGGGTCGGCCAGGTTCGGCCTGGTGAAGACCAGCAGGAACGCGTACGTGCCCACGCCGAGCATCCAGCTGCTCAGCATCCCGTAGAGCCAGTCCGGGCGCGTTCGCAGTACCCTGATGAACTCGGTGAGGATGGTCACGCGCTGCGGCGGGCTGTCCGGGCCGGCCGGGGCGGCGGGCTCGATGAGGGACTCGCCGTCCGCAGAAGCCTGCGAAGCCGCTGTCCGGTCCGTCATGCTTCGCCCCTCTCGCCGACGCCCCTGTGCCGTGAACGATCGCCCGCTCGCCGAACCATGATTCACTGTACTTGGTCATTCCCCGGCGCAGCCGGGCTGATGCCCGCGCCCGGAGTCGAAGGGGCGCCCTGCGGGAGACTGCGGCGCCAGGCCGGACAACCACGAAGTAGCGTCCGGAATCCGCACCCGCACACACCGATCCTGCGACCAGAGTTCTCCCGTCGCCCCCACTCTGGTTACTTCGAGGCCATCCCCGACGGGCACATTCCGCACATGCGGGTCGCACTCGTCACAGAATCCTTCCTGCCGCAGGTGAACGGCGTCACGAACACCGTGTGCCGGATCCTTGAGCACCTCGCCTCACGGGGCCACGAGGCGCTGGTCGTCGCCCCCGGGCCCGGCCCGGATTCCTACGCCGGCTTTCCGGTGGTCGCGGTACCCGGGGTCGGCCTGCCCGGATACCGGGAGTTCAAGCTCGGCCTGCCCACCCGGCGGGTGGAGAAGATCCTGCGCGCCTTCCGGCCCGACCTGGTCCACCTGGCCTCGCCGATCGCCCTCGGCGCCGCCGGGGCGCGGGCCGCGCGCCGCATCGGCGTGCCGAGCGTCGCGGTCTTCCAGACGGACGTGGCCGGATTCGCCCGGCAGTACGGCTTCCGCGGCACCGACGCGGTGATCTGGTCCTGGATCCGGCACATCCACCGGCAGGCCGAGATCACCCTCGTGCCGTCCCGGGCCAGCTACGAGCAGTTGAGCGCACAGAGCGTCCCCCGGCTGGCCATGTGGGCGCGTGGTGTGGACGCCGACCGGTTCAACCCGGCACACCGCGACGAGCAGTTGCGCGCGTGGTTGCTCGGCGACCGCGAGGTGCTGGTCGGATACGTCGGGCGGCTGGCCGCAGACAAGCGGGTGCACCTGCTGGCGCACCTGGCCGACCTGCCCGGGGTGCGCGTGGTCGCGGTCGGCGACGGGCCGGCCGCGACCAGCCTCAGAGCCCTGATGCCCAGCGCGGCGCTGCCCGGATTCCTCAGCGGCCAGGCGCTGTCCGCCGCGTACGCATCTTTCGACGTGTTCGTACACACCGGCGCCGACGACACCTTCGGCCAGTGCGTGCAGGAGGCGATGGCTTCCGGCGTCCCGGTCGTCGCCCCGGCGGTCGGCGGGCCGCTCGACCTGGTCCAGCCCGGCCGCACCGGGTCGCTGTTCGAGCCGGACGACACCGAGGACCTGCGCGGCAAGGTCTTCGAACTGGTCTCGAACCCGGTGATGCGAAGGCAGTACGGGGCAAACGCCCGCGATGTGGTGCTGAGCCGGTCCTGGGCCTCAGTGTGTGACGAACTGCTCGGGCACTACCAGAACGCGCTCGCCCCGTTCCAGGGCCTGACCGGCGCGGCTGTGTGAGACGGCGGCGCGACCCTGCGTATGGCAGCGGCCGACAGGGCTCTGTGTGTAATGCTTCGGGGGTGGCGCGGATACGCCAAGGCAGGTTCCCGCCATGGCTGGGATCTGTCGTTCGACGTTGGTGACCGGCAGGGTAAGGGGTGCCGTGGGGGCCGTGGGCCGCATGCCACGGACACGTCCGTATCTGATCGTCGCCGCGCTGGGGGCGCGACGATCCCCTGAACGGCGGCGCCCTCCTCGCGTGGGGCGCCGTCGCGACACCGTTCCGAGCCGCTGCCCGACCCCGCAGCGGCTCGGAACGGCGTTATCAGCCGTGTTATCAGCCGTGCGGACGGATCAGGACGGCATCGCGGTGATCACCGAGAGTTCGGCGCCCTGCGGGTCGCGCAGCTTGGCGAAGCGCCCGTAGGGGGAGTCCTGGGCCTCACGCACCAGGCTCGCGCCGGCGGCCAGGGCCGCGGCCACCGCGGCGTCGGCGTCGGCGACCTGGAAGTACGGCTGCCAGTGCGGGGCACCGGCCGGCCCCTCCTTCTTGCCCTCTGTCATCTTGAGCTCCGGGGTCATCTTGAGCTCCGGGTCCTGGTAGATCCCGGCGGCCTGCTCGCCGCCGACGGTGACGATCCAGTAGGAGCCGGCCATCTCCGGGCTCGTCGGCGCCTCGACGCCGAGCAGCGCCGCGTAGAACTCGGCGCTGGCCTCGCCCTGCTGCGTCTCCAGCTCGAACCAGACCGGCGCGCCCGGTTCCATGGCGGCCTGGAAGCCGGGGAACGGCGCGGCCTCCCAGAGGCCGAACGGCGCTCCGGCGGGGTCGGCGGCGAAGACCAGCTTGCCGGTGCCGGGCACCTCGTCGGGGCCGACGAACTTGGTGCCGCCGAGCTTGCCGATCCGCTCGGCGACCGACGCGATGTCGTCCACCGCGAAGTAGGTGTTCCAGGCCGGCGGCTGCGGCGGCTGGTCCGGCATGAGCGGGGAGATCCCGGCCACGGCGCGCCCGTCCAGTGAGAGCACCGCGTAGCCGCCGAACTCGCTGTTCGGCTCGCCGACCCAGCCGAAGACCTTGTTGTAGAACGCCAGGGCGGCGCTCTGGTCGGCGGCGAACATGTCAAGCCAGCAGGGCTTGCCCTGGGCGTGCGGAAGCTTGGCGTCGGGCATAGTCCCGACCTCCTTAGCCATTGGGGATGAATGCCACGGCTCACTCTTCCACCGCACACCGACAGCAGCATCCCCTGCGCGGCTGGGCCGGGTATCGGCGGTTCGGCCGCGCAGGTGGGGATGCCCTCGCCGCGGCGTTATGCCGTCATCGTGTTGCCATGTCGGCCACGGTCACCGGCTCGCCGAGGCGGGCGGCAGGTCGCGCAGCGTCGCGTTGACGGCGATGATCTCCGGTCCCGCCTTGGCCGGCGATCCGGCGTCGAACGGCGGCTGAGGGTCGTACTCGATGGCCAGCTGGATCGCCTTCGCGATCCGTTCGCCCGCGATCAGCCCGGCGAGCGTCAGCGCCATGTCGATCCCCGACGAGACGCCCGCGGCGGTGATGATCTTCCCCTGCCGCACGACCCGCTGCTCGGTGTAGCGGGTGCCCAGCTTCTCCAGCTTCTGCACGGTGCTCCAGTGCGTCGTCGCCTCCAGCCCGTCGAGCAGCCCGGCGGCGCCCAGCACGAGCGATCCGGTGCACACCGACGTCGTCCACTGCGTCGTGGCGTCCACGGCGCGCACCCAGTCGAGCACCTTCTCGTCGGTCATCAGGGCCCTGGTTCCCCAGCCGCCCGGGAAGACCAGGACGTCGGCGGAGTCGATCTCGTCGAAGGCGGCGTCGGCGTGCAGGCCCACCATCAGGCTCTCGGTGCGCACGACGCCGGTCGCGGCGGCCGCGAAGATCACCTCGGCGCCCGGCACCAACCGCAGCACCTCGTACGGGCCGATCGCGTCGAGCGCGGTGAACTGCGGAAAAATCGGGATCACAACTCTCATGCGGCCAGCGTTCCGCGCTTCCGCGCATGGCGGCAAGGACATATTCACGGCGAGTTCCGCTGCCGGATTTCGCCTCAGCCGCCGGTGATAGCCTCTGCCACGGCGCCGCGGGCTCCGGCCGCAGACCAGCGGTCCCGGCGTGACCGTTCGCCGCGTGCCGTTTACCCGCTGCCAGAACGTTTGTCACGAGCCTGTCACCCGGACCCGTGACGCTCCACGTGTGCGCAGACCCTCCACCGACGAGCCGCCGCTGGTCGTCTCGATCCACGACGTCGCGCCCGCCACCGCCGCCGAGACCCGCAGCTGGCTCGCCGATCTGGACGGGCTGGGCGTGCGCGCCACGATGCTGGTCGTCCCAGGGCCGTGGCGCTCGCCGGCGCTGACCGACGCACCCGAGTTCGGCGCCGAGCTGCGCCGCGCGGCCGACGCAGGGCACGAACTCGCGCTGCACGGCTGGAGCCACACCGCGCAGCCGGGCGGCGCCGCTTCCCGCCGCTGGACCGGGCGGATCGCCGCGCGCGGCGCCGGCGAGTTCTGGACCCTGGACGCCGCCGAGGCCCGCGTCCGGATCGACCGGGGACTCGAAGCCCTGCGGCTCGCCAAGATCGAGCCCGAGGGCTTCGTCCCGCCCGGATACCTGGCCTCGCCGGGCACCCGGCAGGCGCTCGCGGCGTGCGGACTGCGTTACTGGACAAGCCATTTCGGCGTCCACGACCTACGCAGCGGCGTGCGGCACACCGTGGTGGCGCTGTCGCACAGGCCCGCGATGGGCGCGGACGGGCGCCCGTTCAGCGAGCGCAGCGGCGACTATCTCATCGAGCGCTCCCCGCAGTGGTTCACCCGCCGGGGGCGCCCGCTGCGGCTCGCCCTGCACCCGGACGACGTGCATCGCCCGGGGCTGCGGGACACCACGCTGCGCGCGATCGAACGGGCCCTGACATTCGGAGCCCGCGCCATGACGTACCGCGAACTGCTGGCCCGCAGCGCGGAAACCCTGGCCGGCGAGCGGCGCTCGGCGTCCGCGCGGTCGACGGCGGCCGCTCGGTGAGGATCGTCCAACTGGCCAACATGTACCACGCGCGCTCCGGCGGACTGCGCACGGTCGTGGACACCCTGGGCCGGGGATACATCGCGGCCGGGCACGAGCGGTTCCTCATCGTCCCCGGCGCCAAGCCGTCGATCGCGGCGGACGAGCGCAACGGCACGGTCATCACGGTGCCCGGCACCCCGGTCAGCGGCGGCTACCGGATGATCTTCCGGCCCGAGCGGGTGCTGCGCATCCTGGCCTCGCTCGCCCCGGACTCGGTCGAGGTCTCCGACAAGGCGACGCTGGTCGTCGCCGGGCCGTGGGCGCGGGAGCGGGGCGTGCGCGCCGTGTTGTTCTCGCACGAGCGCCTGGACTCGATGGTGGCGAACCGGACCGGGATCCGCACCCTGCCGCGCAGCATGGAGCGCGCGGTCGGCCGGTGGAGCCGCAAGGTCGTTGCCGGGTTCGATGATCATGTCGCCACCTCGGCCTACGGCGAGCGCGAGCTGACCGAGGCCGGGGCCACCGCCATCCGGCGTGTCCCGCTCGGCGTGGATCTGAACGTCTTCCGCCCGCATCCGCGAGCGCTCCCCGCGCCGCCGCCCGGCTTGACCACGCTGCCCCGGATCAAGGGCGCCGAGGCCGGGCCCGGGCTCGCGCCGACGCCGGCCGCGGGCCCGATCCGGCTGGTCTACTCGGGCCGGCTGTCCACCGAGAAGAACCCGCACACCGCCGTCGAGGCGCTCCGGGCCCTGCGACAGTGGGGAATCGACGCGACGCTCGACGTCTACGGCAGCGGCCCGCAGTTCGCCTCGCTCACCCGGCGCGCCGACGGGCTGCCGGTCACCTTCCACGGCCACATCGCCGACCGCGCCAGGCTGGCGGCGAAGCTGTCGCACGCCGATCTCGTGCTGGCCCCCGCCGCATGCGAGACCTTCGGCCTGTCCGTGCTCGAAGCCCTCGCCTGCGGGGTGGCCGTGGTCGCGGCGGCCGGATCGGGCGCGGCCGAACTGGTGTCGCCCGAACCGGGCGGCGCGATGCCGGGCGCGGGTCTCGCGGTCGAGGCGTCGGCCGACGGCATCGCGCTCGGCGTGATCGAGCTGCTGGCTCACCCCGCGCGCGAGCGGGCCACCGCGGCGCGAGCCCGCGCGACCCAGTTCCCGTGGTCCGCCTCGGTCGGCCGGATGCTCGCGATACACAGCGGCGAAGGGCACCGTTGCGACGACCTCGTCAGCGCGCTGGGTGGCGTTGCGAGCCCGGCGGCGGTCGAGGCCGGGCCGGTCCCGGTGGAGGATCACCGCAAAATCGATATCAATATCTGAGCCGGACGCGCCGATAAGTAGAAGTTATTGGCCTGAGCGCGTGCGTTTCTCTATGATTTTGTCGATTTTAGCGGCGTGCCGAAACGTCGGCCACAGGCACTGCGGCCATCCGGGTTCCGGTCCTGTCGGCTGCTCCGCCCGGAATTCATCGCCGTTTTCCGCCGCCGACGGCCGCGACGGATCTCGACGTCTGCGACACCTAAAACATCGCACCAGGGGGAGCACGATGACTGAGCTGGTCCAGACTTCTCCGGGAATCCACCCGGAAGCACTTGCGCCGCTGGCGGACGTCGTATTCGGCGAGGAGTACTTCGCGAAGCCCTATCCGCTTTACGACCAGTTGCGCGAGGCCGGTCCCGCGCACCGGGTCACCGCTCCGGACGGCTCGATGGTCTGGCTGGTCACCCGGTACGCGGACGTCCGCCAGGGCCTGGCGGACCAGCGGCTGGCCCGCCACCCCCGGCACAACACCGACGGCTATGCGGGCATCCCGCTGCCCGAGGAGCTGTGGGTCACCCTCGCCACCACCGACCCGCCGCACCACACCAGGCTGCGGTCGCTGATCAACGCCGCCTTCACCCGCCGCCGCATCGAGTCGCTGCGGCCCCGGGTGAACGAGGTCGTGGACGAGTTGCTGGACCGGATGGCCGAGCAGGAGCACGGCGCCGACCTGGTCACGGCGCTGGCCGCCCCGCTGCCCATCACCGTCATCTGTGATCTGCTGGGCATTCCGGAAGCCGAGCGCGGGACGTTCCGGCGGTACACGGACGCGATCGTCGGCACCGACCGCGAGGCTTCCGCGCAGGGCTGCCGTGACATGGTCGCCTTCCTGAAGCGGATGATCACGCTCAAGCGCGAGCAGCCCGACGACGCGCTGATCACCGGGCTGATCGAGGCCCGCGACCAGGACGACAGGCTGACCGAGAACGAGATGGTCGGCATGGCCTTCATGATCCTGATCGGCGGGTACGACACCACGCTGAGCATGATCAGCTCCGCCGCGCTCGCCCTGCTGCGCGACCCCGAGCGGCTGGCGGAACTGCGCGCCGATCCGGGGCTGCTGACGGGCGCCGTCGAGGAGTTGCTGCGCTTCGAGCCTCCGGTGCAGAACGCCATCCGCCGGTTCGCCACCGAGGACATGGAGATCGGCGAGGTGCCCATACCGGCGGGCAGCGCCGTGGTGCTGTCGATCGGCTCGGCCGGGCGCGACCCGCGGCAGTACGGCTGCCCGGCGCGGCTCGACTTCCACCGCGAGGAGAGCACCCACGTGAGTTTCGGCTACGGCCCGCACTTCTGCCCCGGCGCGCAACTCGGGCGGATGGAGGTGGGCGTCGCCGTCCACAAGCTCTTCGACCGGTTCCCAGACCTCGCTCTCGCCGAGAGCGGCGAGCTGCGTTACCGGCCGGGCTTCACCTTCCGCGAGCTGTCCTCGCTCCCGGTCACGTGGGGGAACGCATGAGCGGCGACTGGCGCCTGCGTGTAGACCGTTCGCGCTGCATGGGCACCACGATCTGCGCGTCGACCGCGCCGAGCGGATTCGAGATCGACGGCCGGGGGCAGTCCCAGCCGACGGCTGAGATCGTCGCGCCTGCGGATGAAGTGATGAGCGCGGCGCAACTGTGTCCGGTGGAGGCCATCTCGATCTTGCTGGCCGCCACTGGCGAAGAACTGTTCCCCGGCGCCGAGTAGCCGACACCCGGCCTCTGGTGCGAATTTCAGGTGTTTGACCAGGTATGACGCCTCTTCGAACGTGACCGCGGCTGACCCTGCGCCGTCGGCTGCGGTCACGCTCGAAGAGGGGGCATGACGCGCCAGGCTCGGTGGCTTCCGGACGACCTCAAGCTTATTTCTATGACCGTCGTCTAATGTCGGGAGTCGCACGGGGGTTCGACGGGCGTGGCGTCGGCATAATGGGTCGATCATCATGGGGGTTGTGGGGTGGGTGGCTTTTTCCTCTCGCACGGTGGGACGGCCGAGCTGGACGTGGCGCGCGTCGAGCCCGATCTCGGGGTCGGCAGGCTGCGCTCGTTCGTCTGCCTGGCCGACGAACTGCACTTCGGCCGGGCAGCGCAGCGGCTCTACATCAGCCAGCCCGCGCTGAGCCAGCAGATCGCCCGGCTGGAGCGGGATCTGGGCGTCCAGCTGTTCATGCGCACCGGCCGCGCGGTGCGGCTCACACCGGCCGGCCTGGAATTCCTCGCCGGAGCGCACCGGGCGCTCGACGCTCTGCGCGACGCCGTCGCGGCGGCCCGGGAGCACGGATGCATCGTCATGGCGGACTCTTGACTGCCAATACGACTGTATGCACGATCGTGCTATTATCTCGGCGGTTAGCTGGCACTGCTGTATCTGGAACTCAGGAGGCTGAGCATGCGTCCCCCCAACAAGTTCGCCGTCGGCGCGCTCAGCCTCATCGCCCGCGTTGTGCCACCGCTGGGCGGGAGCGTCGCGTACGCGCTGTTCAAGTACCCGCTCGCAAAGGCCAAGCCCGGCTCCAACGAGCGGTCGGTGCTCGCTGAGGCGCAGCGCGGCAGCGTGACCGTCAATGGCAAGAAGGCCGTGACGTATCGGTGGGGCACCGGCGAGCGGCCGGTGCTGCTCGTGCACGGCTGGCAGTCCCGCGGCTCCCGGTACGCCGCGCTGGTGCCCGTGCTACTGGAGCGCGGGTACAGCCCGATCTCCTTCGACGCCCCGGCGCACGGCGACTCCGAGGGCCGGACCACTGAGATCCGCGAGTTCCGCGAGATCATCAGCTCCCTGGCCGCCGAGTACGGCGAGTTCGAGGCCGTGGTCGCCCACTCGTTCGGCGCGCTGGCCACCTTCCTGGCCCTGCGCGAAGGCGAGGGCGTACGCGCCCGGCGGGTGGTGACCCTCAGCGCGGTGTGCGAGTTCGAGTACCTCGTCGACGAGTTCTGCCGGGTGCTGCACCTCGGCCCGCGGATCAACGGCCACCTGCGCAGGCAGGTGGAGCGGGACCTGTTCCCGGGCGAGGCGGACCTCTGGCGGCGCTTCTCGGTCGTGCACCGGCCGGAGGCCGTCGGCGTGCCGATCCTCGTCATCCACGACGAGGGCGACGACATGGCCGACATCGCCCAGTCCGAGCGGATCATCGCGGCATACGGCGATCAAGTGAGCACCCTGATCACCAAGGGGCTCGGGCACCGCACGCTGCGGGATCCCGCGGTCGTCGACGCGGTGAGCACGTTCGTGACCGCGGGGGAGCGGCAGGCCGCCGCCGCGGTCGACGCGGAGAACTGAATCAGGCACAGAACCGGATCAGACGTCAGGGTACGGGCTCCAGGCGCCGAGGCGGCCGGAGCCGGATCCGCCGGCAGCCGATCGGCTGGCGACATTCCGAGGAGAGCGCGGATGACCACGACCCCCACGCCGCAGACCGCCCAGGATGCGCCGGTGTCCGGCGCGCCGGACACGCGGCTGGCCGGCCGGGTGCTCGGGCTGGCCTGCGGGGCCACCTTCCTGGCCTTCTTCGACACCACCGTGGTCAACATCGCGTTCTCCGACCTGCACCGCAGCTTCCCGGACGTGACGCTGGCCCGGCTGACCTGGGTGCTGACCGCGTACGCGGTGTTCTTCGCCGCGCTGCTGGCCAGTGCCGGGCGGCTCGCCGACGTGATCGGCCGGCGCCGGCTGTTCGTTCTGTCCACGGTCGCCTTCGCCGTCATGTCCGCGTTGGCCGCCGCCGCGCCGAACGCGGACACGCTGGTGGTGGCCCGTGCGCTCCAGGGCGCCGCGGCGGCGGGAATGATCCCCTCCGCGCTGGGCCTGCTGCTCGCCTCCACCCCGCCGCAGAAGCGGCACGCCGCCATCGGCGCCTGGGGCGCGGCGGGCGCGATGGCCGCGGCGATCGGCCCGACCCTGGGCGGCCTGCTGATCACCGCCTGGGACTGGCGGGCGATCTTCGTGATCAACATCCCGCTCGGCCTGCTGATCGGCTACGCCACGGTGCGCGGCGTGCCGGTCGACGAGCCGTCCGGCAGGCAGCTTCCCGACCGGATCGGCGCGGTCGCGCTGGCCTTCGGCGTCGGCGGCGTGGTGGCGGGCCTCACCGAGGCCAGCGACTGGGGCTGGACCAGCGGCGCGGTGCTCGGCCTGCTCGCCGGCGGGGCCGTCCTGACCGTCACGGCCCTCGGCCGCTCGATCAAGCACCCGGCGCCGGCGGTCGAGTGGGAGTTGTGGCGCAGCGGCACCTTCTCCGCTTCGAACGTGACGTCGGCGCTGTTCGGCGCCGGGATGTACGCCTGGCTGCTGGCCTGTCCGCTGTTCCTGGTCACCGTCTGGCACTACTCGGTGCTCAAGTCCGGCCTCGGAGTCACTCCGGGCGCGTTCACCGCGGTGGCTGGCGCGGTCGTGGTCGGCCGGCGGGTCCCGGCCTCGCGGCAGTGGGTCGCCGCCCTGGTCGGCGCGGGCTTCTTCGGCGGGGCAGGGGTGTGGATGTGGGCCGCGGAGGGCGCGAACGCCACGTACGCGGCCACCTGGCTGCCGCCCGGCCTGCTCGGCGGCCTCGGCATCGGCGTGACGCTCACCTCGCTGGGCACGATCGCCGCCGACGCGCTGCCGCCGTCCCGCTTCGCCGCCGGAAACGGCCTGCTGCTTACCGCGCGGCAGATCGGCGGGGCGCTCGGAATCGCCGGTCTGGCCGCGATTCTGGAGAGCGCTGGACCGCTGGACCGGAATGGTTATCTGCACGCATTCCTGGCGACGGGTATTGCTTCCTTCGTGGCCATGTTGTCCGCGGTCGCGATGCGCCGCGGTTCCAGCATGGCGCCAATCGAAACGGAATCGTAACCCCAGATAGGACTGGCTTAACTTTTCGGCGGCCAGCCGGCTTGCCGACTGCATTTCCGTGCGCCGCAAAGGATTGCAGCCGATCGATAAGCAGAACCAATTGGACCCGTCTCGCCGAACCTCCATACGATGGGGTGTGGAAACATCAGTTCGTGTTTCCATATTCATCACGGGAGGGCGATCAGCGTGATTTTCACCCGGCAGGCGGATCGTGAACTTGGATCGGTCGTCGAAGGGTTCAACCTGGCGACCGCCGGCGATGAGGACTTCGCCGCGCTGAAGAAGCTCGTCTACACCGAGCGGATCGTGATCCTCAAGGGCCAGCGGCTCAGCCCGCAGGAGTATGTGGAGCTCGGCCGCCGGCTCGGCCGGGTCGAGACCTACTACCAGCCGATGTACCAGCACCCCGAAGTGCCCGAGGTGTTCGTCTCCTCCAACGTCCCGCAGGACGGGAAGACCGTGGGGGTGCCGCAGACCGGCAAGTTCTGGCACGCGGACTACATGTTCATGCCGAACCCGTTCGGCCTGACCCTGATCTACCCGCAGGTGATCCCGCAGGCCAACCGCGGCACCTACTTCATCGACATGGCCCGCGCTTACGCCAAGCTGCCGGACAAGCTCAAGGACCGGGTCGTCGACGCGACGATCACGCACAGCGTCAAGCGCTACTTCAAGATCCGGCCCACCGACGTGTACCGGCCGATCACCGACATCCTGGCGGAGGTCGAGCGGGAGACTCCGACGGTCACCCACCGGGCGGTTCCCCGCCACCCGGTCACCGGCGAGGACTTCCTCTACCTGAGCGAGGGCTTCGGCATCGACGTGATCGGCGCCGACGGCGTGGCCGACGAGGACCTGCGCCTCGAACTGCTCGAAGAGACCGGCCAGCTGGACAACACCTTCCAGCACGAGAACATCCACTTGCAGACCTTCGAGCAGGACGATCTGCTGATCTGGGACAACCGGGTGCTGATCCACCGGGCGCTGCACACCACCAAGCCTGAGCCGACCGCCTCGTTCCGGGTGACCGTGCACGACGAGTACCCGTTCTACGACGGGATCGACAGCACCGCGGTCAACCACCCCGCGGCCTGACACGACCGGAGACGAGACGCGCATGGACCAGGTGTCGTCCCTGGACGCTGTGGTGTTCGACGAGGCGTACTTCGCCGACCCGTACGCGAAGTACGCCGAGCTGCATGCGACCGGGTGCCCCGTTTTCCGCACCGAGACCCCTGAGGGCGTCCCGGCGTGGCTGATCACCGGCCACGAGGAGGTGCGCGCGGCGCTCAAGGACCTGCGGCTCTCCCGGCGGCTCGACAACGCCGGGGCCGACTACCGGCGACTGCCGTTCCCGTCCGAGTTCACCGCCAAGTCGGTGGTGACCGAGGACCCGCCCGAGCACACCCGGCTGCGCCACGTCCTCAACCAGGCGTTCTCGCCGCGTTCGATCAGCCGGCTGCGGCCGCGGGTCGAGGCGGTGGCCGCGGCGCTGGTGGACGCGATCAAGGCGAAGGGCTCGGCGGACCTGGTGACCGACCTGGCCATCCCGCTGCCGCTCACCATCATCGCCGAGATGCTGGGCATCGACGCCCGGCACCAAGCGGACTTCCACCGCTGGGGCGACGGGATGCTCAGCCTGGACACCGAGACGCGGCGCGAGTCCTCGGCCCGGATGCTCCAGTTCCTGGTCGACCAGCTCAAGGGCAAGGCGGCCGAGCCGGGTGACGACATGCTCACCTACTGGCTCAACTCCCGCGACGAGGAGGGCAACCCGCTCGACCCGCAGGAGGTCGTCGGCCTGGCGATGGTCATGCTGGTCGGCGGGTACGACACCTCGGTCGGCATGATCGGCGCCACGCTGTACGGTCTGCTGCGCGAGCCCGAGCGCTACCACGCGCTGCTGGCCGAGCCGCAGTTGCTGCCCGAGGTGATCGAGGAGTACCTGCGGCTGTACGGGACCGTGCACACCGGAGTGCGCCGGTTCGCCGCGCAGGACCTGGAGATCGGCAGCCAGAAGATTCCGGCCGGAGACGTGGTGCTGCTCTCGCTCGGCGCGGCGGACCGGGACCCCGAGCGGTATCCGGACCCGGACACCGCCGACTTCGGGCGGCAGTCGCGCTCCAGCCACCTGGCCTTCGGCCTCGGCCCGCACGTGTGCCCCGGCAATGAGCTGGCCAGGATCGAGATCTCGGCGGCGGTTCAGGCCGCGATGACCGGGCTGCCCGGCTTGCGCCTCGCGGTCCCGGAAGAGCAGGTCAGCTGGCGCAGGGCCTACTTCATCCGCGTCCCGCTGACGCTGCCGGTCGTCTTCGACGTTCCCGTGGGCGGCTGACGTGGACACCGCAACCGGCACGGGCGCTGCGGCGATCGCGCCCGCGCAGTACGCGAACGACGAGGATCTGCTCGCCGAGGTGCTGAGGGTCTATCGGGCGGACTGCCGGTACCTCAAGTCGGCGGTGATCACGGACACGGAGTCCGGACTGGTCACCGGCACGTGCGAGTTCTCCATCCCGGCGCCCTTCTACATCGAGGACACCGGGCATTTCAACGCCGTTGAATTCAACCTCTGCTACAACCAGATGATGTACTACGCCGTCGCGAAGAGCGTCAAAGAGGGGCTGATGAAGCCCTTCGGCGACTGGACTCCCGACGAGTACCGGGAGCGGCAGCTGGCCGACTTCCTCATCGTGGACTTCAAGAGCAGCTTCCGGCAGGGTGTGCGCTCGCACCACTTCTACGGCGAGATCGCGTTCGCCCGCCTGCACACCACGGTCGGCGGCCGCAACTGGCGGCCGATGATCATCGCGGACACCACCTGCCGCTACTGGGACGACTTCGGGGGGCACTGCGCCGGCGAGGTCAGACTCGCGGTCACCAACCCTCCCGCCCGCACTGCGGGAGGGGACCGGTGACCGAGCAGCCGCAGAGCCCGTGGGTCGAGCGGCTGGCCGCCGCGCCCTACTCCGAGCGCGGCCGGATGCTCGACGACCTGGTCGTCGAGCGCTTCCGCAGCACGCTGCTGTTCGGCCGGGACGAAGAGGTCCCGCGCGACACGAGCTACTTCGAGCTCGGGCTCACCTCGCTCGGCGCGGTCGAGATCGAGCAGTACCTGCGGGTGACCACCGGCCGGCCGATCAACACCGCGACGGTGCTGAACAACCCGACCATCAACCACCTGGTCGCCTATCTGCGCACGGAGCTGCTGCGCGAGTTCTTCCCCGTAGCGCGCTCCGGCGAGGACGGGCGGCGCGAGACCGCGGCGGCGCAGAACGCCACCCGCCGCGCGCTGCTGGACGACCTGCTCGGCGAGCTCTACCAAGCCTGATCCACGGCGGCCGCGGCGGCACCTGCCGCGGCCGCCTCGACGACCGGACGCCCGCACCGAACACGGGAGTGACCCTTGACGACGGTTGCCGACCCGGCGACGCCGAACACCGAGCCGACCACTGAGCCGAGTGAAGAGCGGCGGGTGCTGCTTCGGCGGCTGATGCTGGAGAAGTACGAGCCGCTCGCCATCGTGGGAGTCGGCCTGCGCCTGCCCGGGGACGCCGGGGACAACACCGGCGCCGAGCAGTTCGCCCGGTTCCTGCGCGAGGCGCGCTCCGGCACCCGTCCGATCCCGGCCGACCGCTGGGACGTCGAGGAGCTCTACAGCCCGCAGCCGGAGAAGGGCAAGGTGGTCACCTCCGGCGGCGGCTACCTGGAGCACGTGGACCGGTTCGACCCCAAGTTCTTCAACATCTCGCCGAAGGAAGCCGCGTACCTCGACCCGCAGCAGCGGCTGGTGCTCGAAGTGGCCTGGCAGGCCCTTGAGTCGGCGAACCTGGACCCGGCCGCGCTGCGCGGCGGCAGCGGCGGGGTCTACATCGGGGTCAGCTCGGTCGACTACACCATCGAGATGGACGCGCTGGAGCGCTCCGACCTCGACGCGCACGTGGGCACCGGCACCGCGCACAGCGCAGTCTCCGGCCGCCTGTCCTACTTCCTCGGCTGGCGCGGGCCGTGCATGAGCGTGGACACGGCCTGCTCCTCCTCCCTGGTCGCGCTGCACCTGGCGGCCCAGGGACTGCGCCGCGGGGAGTGCGACATCGCGCTGGTCGGCGGGGTCAACGCGATCCACCATCCGCGAAACCACATCGTCTTCTCCCAGGCGACCATGCTCGCCCCGGACGGCCGCTGCAAGACCTTCGACGAGCACGCGGACGGCTACAGCCGCAGCGAGGGCTGCTCCGTGGTCGTGGTCAAGCGGCTCTCCGACGCGCTGCGCGACGGCGACCGGATCAGGGCACTGGTGCGCGGCTCCTCGGTGCGCCAGGACGGCGAGAGCGGCGGGCTGACCGTGCCCAACGGCGTCGCGCAGGCCGCGGTCATGCGCGAGGCGCTGGCCAGCGCGCTGCTGGAACCGCGCGAGGTGCAGTACGTCGAGGCGCACGGCACCGGCACGTCGCTGGGCGACCCGATCGAGATGGGCGCGATCGACAGCGTGTTCGGCGAGCACCCGGTGGTGGTCGGCTCGGTCAAGACGAACATCGGGCACATGGAGGCGGCCGCCGGCGCCGGCGGCGTGCTCAAGGCGCTGCTCCAGCTGGAGGGCGCCGAGTTCTTCCCGCACATCAACATGACCGAGCCGTCCAAGCGCATCCCGTGGGACAGCTACCGGGTCACCGTGCCCACGTCGCCGGCGCCGTGGCCGGCCGGCGACGGGCCGCGCCGCGCCATCGTCAACTCCTTCGGCTTCGCCGGCACCATCGCCACGGTCGTCCTGGAGGAGCCCCCGCCCTCCGCGCGCCGGGCCGCCGAGCCGGCCCCGGCCACGTCCGGGCACGTCTTCACCCTGTCCGCGAAGAACCGTCCTTCGCTGCGCCTTCAGGCCGAGCGCTACCGCGCGTTCCTCGCCGAGCGCCCCGGGACGGACATCGCCGACCTCTGTTACACCTCGAACGTTGGCCGCGCGCACATGAACGCGCGGCTGGCCGGAGTCGTCGACTCGGTGGCCGAGGTCGACAAGCTGCTCGCCGAACTGCTGGAACGGTCCGCGGACGGCGCGGCGGTCGACGAGGTGCGCGGCGGCAACATCGCCTTCCTGTTCACCGGCCAGGGATCGCAGTACCCGGGCATGGGCGCCGCGCTCTACCGCCGCTACCCGGTGTTCCGCAGGCATGTCGACGAGTGCGACGCGCTGTTCGCCCCCGCGCTCGGCCGCTCCATCAGGGAGCTGATGTTCACGCCGGCCGCCGACGGCGCCGAGCGGGAGATCGACCAGACCGGCTACACCCAGCCCGCCCTGTTCACGCTCGAATACTCGCTGGCCCGGCTGTGGATGTCCTGGGGCGTGCGGCCGACCGTGCTGCTCGGCCACAGCATCGGCGAGATCGCCGCGGCGACGATCGCCGGGCTGTTCACCCTGCCCGACGCGGTGACGCTGGTCGCGGCCCGGGCCCGGCTGATGCAGTCGGTCACCGCCCCCGGCGGCATGGTCGCGATCCGGGCCGGCGTCGCGGAGGTGGCCCCGCTGCTCGCGCAGCACCCCGACCTCGGCGTCGCGGGCGTCAACAGCCCGGAGCAGACCGTGGTCTCCGGCGGCCGCGACGCGCTGGCCGCCTTCGCCGAGCGGCTCAAGGAGCGCGGCCTGTCCGCGAAGCCGCTGGCAGTCTCGCACGCCTTCCACTCGCCGCTGATGGCAGAGGTCTACGACGAGTTCCGCGAGGCGATCAAGGACCTGCGCTTCCACGAGCCCGAACTGGCCTTCATCTCCAATGTCACCGGCGAGCCGGCCAAGTACGCCGAGGTCGGCACCCCGGATTATTGGGTGCGCCACATCGGTTCCCCGGTGGACTTCGCCGGCGGGATCGAGTCGGTCAGGGCCCGCGGGCGGCACGTGTTCGTCGAGGTCGGCCCGTCCGGCGCGCTGATCGGCATGGGCCGGCAGTGCGGCGGGGCCGCCGACCACCTGTGGGTGCCCAGCCTCCAGCCGGCCGACCCGGACGGCGAGAGCGTGCGCAACGCGCTGGTGCGCTGCTACGAGGCCGGGCTGGCCATCGACTGGCCCGCTTACCACGAGGGCGCCGGCCGCCGGAAGATCGGGCTGCCGCCCTACGCCTTCGACCACGCCCGCTACTGGATCCCGGTCGCCGGTCGGCACGGCGCCGCCCGGGTGCCCGAGGGCGACGGGCGCCATCCGCTGCTCGGCGCCGAGATCAGCACGCCGCAGCAGCGCGCCGCGGGCGTCCGCGAGTTCCGCGCCGAGATCGACCCGGGGCACCCGGCCCGGCTCGGCGACCACGTGGTGCTGGGCCAGGTCGTCTTCCCGGGCGCTGGCTACGTCGAGATCCTGTTCGCGCTTCAGGACGCGGTGTACGGCGAGACCGCCCGGCTGGTGCGTGACGTGGCCATCCGCGAGGCGCTGTTCCTCAGCGAGCAGCAGCCGACCGAGTTGCGCACCCGGCTGACCGAGCGGCCGGACGGGACGGCGGGCGTGGAGATCCTCAGCCGGATCTCCGGCCAGGGCGAGGCGATCGAGCGGCTGCACACCACCGCCGTGCTCGGCGCCGAGCCGACCGATCCGCGGGCCGCGCTGGCGCAGACCGCGGCCGGGCTGCGCGAGCTGCTGGCCGCGTCCGGGGGGCCGAGCGCGGTGCACGCCGCCGACGACCTCTACGCCGACTTCGCCGAGGCCGGCTTGAGCTACGGCCCCGAATTCCGGCTGCTGCTTCAGGCAGCCCGCCACCCGGGTGCGTTCGCGGTCGGCGAGCTGCGCGGTCTGGACACCCCGCCCAACAGCCAGCTGCCGGCCTCCGTGCTGGACTGCGCGATGCAGACGCTGGTCGCCGCCACCGATGCCGAGGGCACCTTCCTGCCGGTCGGCTTCGAGGCCATCGAGCTGAGCAAGAAGCCCAAGGCCGGCCTGCGGGTCCTGCTGCACCTGGCCGAACCGGACCGACAAGCGGGCTGGGACCTGACCGCCGACCTAGCCGCCTTCGAAGGCGACCGGCCGGTCTTCACCGTGCGGGGCCTGCGGCTGAAGAGGGTGGCCGCCCCCGCAGCCGGCGCCCGGCGCATCTTCCACGAACCGCGTTGGGAGAAGCGCTCGCTGCCCGCCCGCCCGGCCGCCGCGTCCGAGCAGGTACGCGAAGTGGTCGTGGTGAACGACAACGGCGCGCAGGCTTTCGCGCCGCTCGCCGACTCGCTTGCGGAGCACGGTGTGCGTCTGCTGTTCGCCGCCGACGCCCCCGAGGCCGCGCGCTTGCTCGGCGAGTCCTCAGCACGCGCGGACCTGTGGTGGTTCTGGCGGCCCGAGCCCGGTCCAGCCGGTGATCCGGCCGGGGCCGAGCGGCTGGCCGCCGAGTCCGAGCACAACTACCGCGACCTGCTCGCCCTGAACTCGGCGCTGGAACGGCTCGACCCGCCGCGCCGGATGCGGGTGCTGCTGGTGACCCGCGGCGCCCAGTGGCTGCCGGGTGACGGGGCCGGGCCGGACGTCGACGGCCTGGCAGCCGCGTCGCTGTGGGGCTTCGGGCACGCGCTGCTCAACGAGTACCCGGTGCACCGCATCAGTCTGCTGGACCTGGCTCCGGACGCCCAGCCTTCCGACACGACGGACTACCGGCCGCTGCTGGAGGAGTGGCTGGCCGGCGACGCGGCTGGCGGCGAGTCGCAGGTCGCCTATCGGCGCGACGGCCGGCACGTCAAGCGGCTGTACCCGGTCGGCGCGGAGCCGGTGCCCGACGAGAACTTCGAGTTGTCCATCACCGAGTACGGCCAGTTCTCCGGGATCAAGCAGACGCCCGTCGCGGACGAGGAGCCGCTCGGCGACCAGATCCAGGTGCGGGTGCGCGCGGCGGGCCTGAACTTCAAGGACGTGCTCAACGCCCTCGGCATGCTGAAGCAGTACGCGCAGGACACCGGCACCGAGTACCACGAGCTGCCGCTCGGCTTCGAGGCCTCCGGCACCGTCCTGGCCGCCGGGCCCGAGGCGCCGTTCACGCCCGGCGACGACGTGATCCTCAGTCACCTCGGCTGCATGAAGAAGCGGGTCACCGTCACCTCCGCGGTCGCCGTGCGCAAGCCGGCCAACCTCGGTTTCGTCGAGGCCGCCGGGCTGCCGACCGCGTACGTCACCGCGTACCACGCGCTGCACAACCTCGCCGGGATGAAGGCCGGGGACAGGGTGCTGATCCACGCGGCGGCGGGCGGCGTCGGCCAGGCCGCCGTGCAGCTGGCCAGGCTCGCCGGCGCCGAGGTCTACGCGACCGCCAGCCCGCGCAAATGGCCGCTGCTGCGCGCCCAGGGCGTCGAGCACCTGATGAACTCGCGCACCCTCGACTTCGCCGACCAGGTGCTGGAGGCCACCGGCGGGCGCGGCGTGGACATCGTGCTCAACAGCCTGAACAAGGACTTCATCCCGGCGGGCCTGCGCGCCCTGGGCGACGGCGGCCGCTTCGTCGAGCTGGGCAAGATCGGCATCTGGTCGCCCGAGCGGATGCGCGAGGAGCGCCCGGATGTGGACTACCACAACTTCGACCTGAGCGAACTGCCGCAGGACGAGCTCAACGGCCTGAACCAGCGCACCCTACAGACGGTCGCCGAGCTGATCGCCGAGGACAGGCTCGGCGCGCTGCCGACCGCCGCCTACTCGCTCGGCGAGGTTGAGGAGGCCTTCGCGGTGCTCAGCCGCGGAGCCAACACCGGCAAGCTGGTGCTCGACTTCGACGATCCGCGCGAGCTGCCGAACCGCCCGCTCGAACTGAGCCGGGACGAGACCTACCTGATCACCGGGGGCCTCGGCGCCCTCGGCCGGGTCGTGGCGCGCAAGCTGGTCAAGGAGGGCGCGCGCGCCGTGGAGCTGGTCGGCCGCAGCGCGGTGCCGCAGGCCGAGCGCGATGCGTTCGCCGCCGAGCTCGGCCCGGACGTCGAGCTGACGGTCCACCAGGGCGACGTGTCCGACCCCGCCGACGTCGAGCGCGTCATGGCCCTGATCAAGAACGGCCCGCGGCCGCTCGGCGGGATCGTGCACGCCGCGGGCGTGCTGGCCGACGCCCCGGTGGCGAACCAGACCTGGGAGAGCATCGAGGCGGTCTTCCGCCCCAAGGTCTACGGCGGCTGGCTGCTGCACCGGGCCGCGGCCGAGGTCGAGACGCTGCGCTTCTTCGTCGGCTACTCCTCGGTCGCCTCGGTGTTCGGCTCCGCCGGGCAGAGCAACTACGCGGCGGCCAATGCCTTCCTGGACGAGCTGATGCACCGGCGTGCCGCACGCGGCCTGCCCGCGCTCAGCGTCAACTGGGGCCCGTGGGCCGAGGTCGGCATGGCGGCAGGGCTCGACGACCGGCAGCGGCGCTCCATCGAGGAGCGCGGCGTCAAGTTCATCGGCCCCACCGAGGGCGTGCGCGCGCTGTTCCGGGCGCTGACCCGGCCGCGGGCGCAGGTCGTGGCCGGTGAGGTCGACTGGGAGAAGTACTCCGTGGGCCGCCCTGTGGAAGACGCGCTGTACGAGCACGTCATGCCCAAGGGCGGCGCCGGACCGGTGCTGACCGTCGACCTCGACGAGCTGCGGGCCAGGCCGCGCGGCGACCGCGAGGCAGCGGTGCGCGCCATCCTGCGCGAGCGGATCGCCGCGGTGCTGCACTACTCGGCCGACGAGATCGAGGCCGACGCCCGGTTCGTCGAACTCGGACTCGACTCGCTGGCCGCGGTGGAGCTGAAGAACGGGCTGGAGGCCGCGCTCGGCCTGCCGCTGCCGACCTCGGCGCTGTTCGACCACCCGACCATCCGGACCCTGGCCGAGTTCATCGGCGAGCGGGTGGCGGGCGGGACGCAGCAGGGCGCCGCCGAGCAATCTCAGGACACCGCCGCCGAGGTGCACGACCTGAGCGACGACGAAGCCGACGCGGAACTCGCGCAGCTGCGCGAGCTCGGCCTGTAGGGACGCCGCAGTGTCCGACTACATCGACATGCTCCAGTCGCTCTCGCACAAGCAGCTCATGGTGATGCTGGCGAGGCAGCGGCAGGAGGAGACCCAGGGGATCGCGATGGTCGGCGTCGGCTGCCGCTTCCCCGGCGGGCTCGACGACCCGGCGGCCTACTGGCGGGCGCTGCGCGACGGACGCGCGGTCCCGCAGGAGTCCGACGCGCTGCCCGCCGACAGCCTCGGCCGGCCCCGCTGGAACGTCGCGGCCGAAGACCTCGCGCCGCTGGCCGGGCTGCTGAGCTCCGGAGCGTACCTGGACGCGGTCGACCTCTTCGACGCCGACTACTTCGGCATGTCCGAGCAGGAGGCGACCTACCTCGACCCGCAGCAGCGGCTGCTGCTGGAAGTCACCGTGCAGGCGCTCGCCGACGCGAACCTGACCCGCGCTCAGCTGACCGACGGGCGCAAGGTCGGCGTCTACGTGGGCGTCAGCACCGTCGAGTACAACTTCGCCGCGCTGCGCAACGGTCTGCGGCCGCAGGACCTGTCCCCGTACATGGGCACCGGCACCGCGCTGAGCGCCACTGCCGGGCGCATCGCTCTGGCCCTCGGCAGCAGCGGTCCGACGATGACCATCGACACCGCCTGCTCCTCGGCGATCACCGCGCTGCACCTGGCCGCCGCCGCGCTGCGCCGCAGAGAGTGCGACGTGGCCGTCATCGGGGCCTGCCACCTGCTGCTCTCGCCGTTCACCAGCGACGTGTTCGCCAAGGCCGGCATGCTCTCCGCCGCCGGGCGCAGCCGGCCGTTCGCCGACGACGCCGACGGCCACGTGCGCGCCGAGGGCTGCGGCATCCTCGTGCTCGAACGGAAGCGGGACGCCGACGAGGCGGGCCGCCCGTACTACGCGGTACTGCGCGGCAGCGCGGTGCACCAGCACGGCGACCGCCCCGAGATGTCGGCCGCCTCAGCCGCCGGACAGCGCACGGTGATCGAGCTCGCCCTGTCCGCCGCCGGGGTCGAGCCGGCGGACGTGCGATACGTCGAGGCCCAGGCCAACGGCTCGCGGATCGGCGGTGTCATCGAGGCCGAGACGCTCGGCGAGGTCTATCGGGCCGCAACGGACGCGCCGCCGCTGTACGTGGGCTCGCACAAGGCGAACCTCGGCTACCTGGAGACCGCCTCCGGCGCGGCCGGGCTGATCAAGACCGTGCTGGCGCTGGCCAATGCCGAGATTCCGCCGCATGTGGGCGCGGACCGGCCCGACCCGGGCATCGCCTGGGACCGGCTTGGGCTGAAGCTGCCCGACAAGCCGCTGCCCTGGCCTGGCGACGGCCGGCGGATCGCCGCGGTCAGCGCCTTCGGCTTCACCGGCACCAACGCGCACGCACTGCTGGAGGCCGCGCCCGGCCCGGCTGCGGTACCGCCCACGAGCGTGGCCGCGCTGCTGGCCGTGTCAGCGCACAGCGACGCCGCGCTCGCCGCGACGGCCGCCCGGCTGCGTGACGATCTCAGCGCCCGGACCGACTGGGACCACGCCTCGGTCTGCCGCACGCTGATCGACGGCCGCGACCATCGTCCGCACCGGCATGCCGCGGTGGTCCGCGACCGAGCGGGCCTGCTCGCCTGGCTGGACTTCTGGGCGGGCGACGCGCCCGAGCCGCCGGTCGCGCAGGACGGCGACCTGCGACTTGAGGCGGAGCTTTACCTCGGTGGCGGGCAACCCGGCCCGGCAGCGCTGTGGCCGGACGGGACGCGTCCGCCGCTGATCCGGCTGCCCGGCCCGGTGCTGCTCGGACGCCGCTACTGGAGCGATGGGAATACCTGGTCATGACGGTCCGTGAAGGGAGCGCGCACATGTTGTATTACCCGCAGCTGCAAAGGGTCGCCGACACAGTGGCCTTCCACGCCGAGCGGCAGCCGGACACGGTCGCCGTGACGTGCGAGGGCCGCGAGGTCACCTACGCCGAGTTGCACCGGGAGAGCAACCGCACCGCGCGGGCCATCCTGGCCGCGGGGCTGCGCCGCGGCGCGCGGATCGGCTTCCTGGGCAAGGAGTCCGAGCACTACTACGAGCTCCTGTTCGCCTGCGCCAAGAGCGAGACCGTGCTGGTTCCGGTCAACTGGCGGCTGACCGCCCCCGAGGTCGACCACATCCTGCGCGACTCGGGCGCCGAGCTGCTGTTCGTCGAGCACGAATACCTGTCCGCGCTCGGCGACCGGACCGGCCTGCCCAGGCTGCGCGCCGTGGTCGAGGCCGACGCGCCCGGCTCGCCGGACACGGGCCTGCGCGCCTTCAAGGCCGGGCACGGTGACGAGGACCTCGAACCGGCGACCACGCCGGACGACCCGATCGTGCAGCTGTACACCAGCGGCACCACCGGCCTGCCCAAGGGCGTGGTGCTCGCGCAGCGCAGCTTCTTCAAGATCCGCGACGGTCTGGCGGGCGAGGGCCTCGACTGGATCGACTGGAAGCCGGGCGACCGCAGCCTGATCGGCATCCCGGGCTTCCACGTGGGCGGGATCTGGTGGGCCATGCAGGGCTTCAACGCCGGGATCACCAACGTCTCCATGCGCGCCTTCGTGAGCCAGGACGCCGTGCGGCTGATCCGGGACGAGGCGGTGACCACCGCCTGCGTGGTGCCCGCGATGCTCCAGATGATGCTCTCCGAGCCCGGCGTCGGCCCCGACGACTTCAAGACCCTGCGCAAGGCCGTCTACGGCGGGTCGCCGATTTCCGAGCGCCTGCTCCAGCAGTGCATCGACGTCCTCGACGCCGACCTGGCCCAGATCTACGGACTGACCGAGACCGGCAACACGGCGGTCTGCCTGCCGCCGTACGCGCATGTGACCGGCAGCCCGCGGCTGAGGGCGGCCGGCCGGCCGTATCCCGGCGTGCGGGTCAAGGTGATCGACGGCGACGGCGCCGAGCTGCCGCCCGGCGAGGTTGGCGAGATCTGCCTGCACACCCCTGCGGTGATGCTCGAATACTGGGGCCTGGAGCAGGAGACGCTGAAGACCCTCGTCGACGGCTGGCTGCACACCGGCGACGCCGGATACGTCGACGAGGACGGATTCATCTTCATCAGCGACCGTATCAAGGACTGCATCATCGTGGCCGGCGAGAACGTCTACCCGGCCGAGATCGAGAACGCGCTGTGCAAGCACCCCGCGGTCGCGGAGGCCGCAGTGATCGGGGTGCCGCACGAGCAGTGGGGCGAGGCGATCCACGCCTTCGTCGCGCTGCGCTCCGGGCAGCAGGCCACCGCGCGCGAGCTGATGATGTCGCTCAAGGGCGTCATCGCCGACTTCAAGATCCCGACCCAGTACGACTTCATCGACGCCGTCCCGCGCAATCCCAGCGGCAAGATCCTGCGCCGCACCCTGCGCGACCGGTTCTGGGCGGCCATGGACCGCAACGTCAACTGAGCCCGGCCGGACCCCGAATCCCGACCTCGTAGCAGGAGTGCCCGATGAGCACCGTTGACAGCGCCGCCGCGGCGGTCGTGTGCGGGCTCGGCGCGTACGTGCCCGAGCGAGTGGTCACCAACGCCGAGCTCGCCGGTGAGCTGAACGTCACCGAGGAATGGATCCACCGGCGCACCGGGATCCATCGCAGGCATGTGAGCGCCCTCGGGCAGACCACCTCCGATCTGGCGGTCGAGGCCGGTGCCAGGGCGCTGTCGTCGGCCGGGACCGGCCTGGCGGACGCGCTGCTGCTGGCCACCTCGACCCCGGACTACCAGATCCCCGCCTCGGCGCCGGCCGTGGCGGCCCGGCTGGGCCTGTCCGGAGTGGCGGCCTTCGACATCAACGCCGTGTGCAGCGGCTTCGTCTACGCGCTGGCCGTCGGCGCCGGGATGATCGCCGGCGGGCTGGCCGAGCGGATCCTGGTGATCGGCGCCGACCAGTTCTCCGGCCTGCTGCGCCCCGACGACGAGGTGATCAGGCCGCTGTTCGGCGACGGGGCGGGGGCCGTGGTGCTGCGCTCCGGCCGCGCGGACGAGCAGGGCGCGTTGACCGCCTTCGACCTCGGCAGCGAGGGCGAGCTCGACGAACTGCTCTACCTTCCCGGCGGCGGTGCGCGGCAGCGCGCGAGCGGGACCGGGCCGCAGCGGCAGGCCGAGGGCTACTACCTGGAGATGGACGGGCGAGCCGTGTTCGTCAACGCGGTGCGCCGGATGGCCGAGTCCTCACGACGGGTGCTTGAGCGGGTCGGGCGCACGTCCTGCGACGTGGATCGGGTGGTCGGCCACCAGGCGAACGTCAGGGTGCTGCGGGCGGTGGCCGACCAGCTCGACCTCCCGGAGGAGCGGCTGGTGCTGAACCTGGACGTGGTGGGCAACACGTCCGCGGCGTCGATCCCGCTGGCGCTGGCCCACGCCAACGCCGACGGGCGGCTCGAACCCGGCCGGTTCGTCCTGCTGACCGCCTTCGGCGCCGGGCTCACCTGGGGCTCAGCCGTGTTGGAATGGCCCTCGATCAAGGAAGTGGGAGCCTGATGGACAGCCCGATGGGCAACGTGGAGCAGCGGGTGGTGCGGGTGGTGGCCGACTGGTGCGGCCCGCAGGACACGGACGTCACCGCGCAGAGCCGGCTGGCCGACCTCGGCCTCGATTCGCTCACCCTGCTGGAGGTCAGCCTCGGGTTGCAGAAGGAGTTCGGCGTCGCGGTCGACGACGAGCAGATGGCCGAGGCCGTGACCGTCGCCGAACTGGTCGGTCTGGTGAAGGAGCGGCTCCCGGCCGACGAGTAGGCGCTCTACACGGCGTCAAGCTCGGCCGGGTCGGCTGCGACCGAGCGCAGTCGCGTCCTGATCGCTTCGGCGGCCATCCGGTACGGGTCCGCGTCGCCGCGCAGCAGCGACTCGGAGTTCGACAGCTCCAGGAACGCGATCAGCTCGAAGGCCAGCTGCGCCGGATCGGTCTGCGGCCGCAACTGCCCGCGCTTGGCCGCGGACTCGATGACGCGGCGCACGAACTCGAACCACTCGGACCGGGCCTGCGCCACCGCGTCGCGCACCGGCCCGGGCTGGGCGTCGTACTCGGCCGTCACCGAGAGGAAGAAGCAGCCGCCGGGGAACACCCGCCCTCGCGAGTATTCAAGCCAGGACTCACAGGTGCGCCACACCCGCTTGAGCCCGGGGGGCGCGGCCAGCGCGGGGTTCACCACGTGCCCGACGAACACCTCGGCCGCGGCGCGCACCGCCGCGAGCTGCAACTCCTCCTTCGAGCCGAAGACCGCGAACACGCCGCTCTTGCTGAGCTTGAGCTCCTCGGCCAGCCGCCCGAGGGTCGGGCTCTTGAGCCCTTCCACCGAGGCGATGTCCATTGCGCGACGCAGCACCAGCCGACGAGTGCGGTTCCCGCGTTCGACGCGCCCGTCGGTGCGTGTTCCGACCGCCACGCTCACCGCCTCCTCGCCTGCGAGGGTCGTTAGCTCAGGTAAGCATACGAATGAATCGACCGGTCGGTCACATACCACACATCGCCGTCATCCACACATCGCAGTCACCCATGCCGGAGATCAAGCCCGGCGCGGCCAGCCGATCGAGTTCCGCGGCGGCCTCGGGGGCGTGCCGGGCGTCCAGCGCCGCCACCGCGAAGAGGTCGGCGGCATGCTCGGACGTGCCGTCCAGGACGATCCGCTCGGGCAGTTCGAACGCACCGCGCACCGCCCGAACCCCTCCTCGTCCACGGCGGTCGTGCTCAGCCGGTCGTCGGCGCTCAGCGCGTCCACCGCGGCGCTCAGCGCGATACGCGGCTGACCGGCCAGGTTCGCCGCCGCGATGCGCAGCGCGAGGGGCAGATCGCCGCACAGCCTACAGAGCTGCTCGACAGCGTCCGGCTCGGCGTCCAGGCGCTCGGCGCCGAGCAGGCCGCGCAACAGTTCGAGCGACTCCTGGCGTTCCAGCACGCCGATTCCGAGGCGGTGCGCGCCGTGCTCGTGCACCAGCCTGCTGAGCCGTCGGCGGCTGGTCACCACGACGACGCAGTCGCCGTTGCCGGGCAGCAGCGGACCGATCTGCCGTGTCGAGGCCGCGTTGTCCAGCAGTATCAGCATCCGCCGGCCGGCAAGCAGCGACCGGTACAGCGCCGCCCGCTCGTCCATGTCCGGCGGGATGCTGTCCGGGGCGACGCCGAGGGACCGCAGGAACCGGCCGAGGACGGCGCCGGGACCGAGCGGGACCTGGTCGGGGTTTCGGCCGCACAGGTCGAGGTACAGCTGCCCGCCCGGGAAACGGTCGGCCACCCGATACGCCCATTGCACCGCCAGCGCGGTCTTGCCGACGCCGGCCATCCCGTCCAGCGCGATCACGACCGCCGGGTTGCACGCCCCGCCGCCCGGTGAGGCGTGCTCGGCCAGGTACGCGTCCAGCTGTCGCAGCGTACGTGCTCGGCCGGTGAAGCCGGGCACGCTGCGCGGCAGCTGCGCGGGTCGTGGCACTGCCGTCCCGGCCGACGCCACAGCCGACTCGGCACGCTCCGGCACCGCGAGGGCCGGGTCACCGGTCAGGATGCGCTCGTTGAGAGTGCGCAGCTCCACCCCCGGCTCGATGCCCAGCTGGGTGACGAGCAGCTGGCGCACCTCGCGGAACCGGGCCAGCGCTTCGGCGATCCGGCCGCTTCGGTAGAGCGCCAGGATCAGATTGACCCAGAGCTGCTCGCGCATCGGATGCTCGCAGACCAGCCGGGAGTGGTCCGCGATGATCTTGTCGTGCCAGCCCAGTTCGAGCAGCGCGGCCCCGCGGTACTCGATCGCGGTGAGCCGCAGCTCGGCCAGCCGCGCCCGCTCGATCTCCGCGAACGGGCCGGGCACGCCGGCCAGCGGGGCGCCGGGCCCGTGCCAGAGTTTCAGCGCCTGGCCCAGAACCGCCGCCGTGGCCGCGTGATCCCCGGCTGCACGTGACTCGTACGCACGCCGCAACCGGTCGTCGAACACCAGCGCGTCCACCGAGTCCGGCTCGACCTTGAGGCTGTAGCCGCCGACGCAGGTCGTGAGCACGGTGGCGCTGGCCCGCCGGACGAGCTCAGGTTCGAAGAGGCGGCGCAGCTGGGAGATGTACTTGTACACATCGCTGGCGGCGCTGCTGTGCGAGTTCTCGCCCCACACGGCGTCGATCAGCTCGTCCCTGGAGACGACCTGGCCCGACCGCAGGGCCAGCACGGCGAGGACCGCCCGCTGCTTGGGCCATCCGATGTCCAGCTCCTCGGTCCCGCGCAGGACGGTCAGCGGGCCGAGCAGCTCGACGCGAACCTCTGATGCGCGGCCCGACACTTGACGCCTCCCGGGGGTGCAGGTGAACCGTAGTTCCGCTCCCCCTCACCTCGTCGTGGTGGGTCGGCCTCGGCCATGTGATCCGCGGATGTCGATGCTGTGACAGTACCATGCGACATTTGCCAGTGAGTGCGATTGTGAATTAGGCATCGTTGATACTGCCCATAAGGGCATTACGATCTTATGCCCGCTCGGATCACCGCTAGAGTCAGGATCCGCACCGGAGTGAGCCGGTCCGTGATGCATCGGAACGACTCGGAGGTTTCCATGCGCATCTTCACCACGACATGTGTCTTCACCACGCCACATCGCCGGTCACGGCGCACGCTGGTGTCGGCCAGATCGTCATCGGCCGTGCCGTCCTCGGCTTGACGGTGATCATCGGCGCCTGAAGCGGCAGGCTGTTCCTGAGGCAGACTGGACATGTGCTCAACGACGTAGCGGACGCCTCGGGCGAGCCTATGGGCGGCTGGCTGCTGCTGATCTACCGGATCCCGTCCGAGCCGACTCGGCTGCGGGCGGCGGTGTGGCGGCGGCTCAAGGGACTCGGCGCCGTCTACTTGCAGAACTCGGCCGCAGCGTTGCCCGCCGGCGCCGCGGCCGAGAATGCGCTGCGCAAGCTGTGCCGGGAGATCATCGAGATGGGCGGCACCGCGGTGCTGATGTCCTGCGGCGTGCTGGTCAGCGAGGCCGCGGTGCTCGCCGCGTTCCACGCCGCGAGGGACGACGAGTACGAGGAGATCATCGACAAGTGCCAGGACTTCCTCGGGCAGCTCGACAAGGAGTACAAGGCCGAGCACTTCACCTACGCCGAGCTTGAGGAGAACGAGGAAGATCTGGTCAAGCTGCGCAACTGGCTCGCGAAGGTGACCGACCGCGACGTGTTCGGCGCGCCGAAGCGGGCCGCGACGCTTGAAGCAGTGGCGACCTGTGAGCACGCGCTGGAGGAGTACGCCGCCCGCGTCTACGCCGAGGAGGCCGAAGGAGACTAGCGCGGCGCGCCGGAAGCCCGGCGCATGAGAAATCTGTCATCCGCGTCCGGCGGGCTGTGTTTGACCAACCGTGTTTGACCAACTGTGTTTGATCAACCGCGTGGGGCCGGTCAGCGGCGGCGGGCCTGCCACAGGCTCCAGGGCAGCACGACCGCGACCGCCGCCGGCAGGATCCACCAGGCCGGGATCGAGGTCTTGCTCACCGCGAACGTCACGGCGAGCGCGGTGGCCACGACCGCGGCGACCCGCCAGTCGTCGCCGATCACGAAGTCGTACCAGAAGGCGCCGAAGGCGCGCAGGCGGTCGATCACGGCTGCTCCAGTTGCAGGGCCGGGACGGAGGCGGCGGCCGAGCCGCGCGGCGGGGCGGTGCGGCGCAGCAGGGCGACGAGGCCGAGGGCGAACAGCGCGACGAGCGGGACGATCGCCAGCAGCGCGGCGTCATCCCCCGGCCAGTGGGCGTCGGCGCCCTCGGCGCCCCAGAAGATCCCGAAGCCGGTGAGCATGACGCCGACCACGAACTTCAGCGTGTTCTCCGGAACCCGGGCCAGCGGCGCCCTGACCGCGAAGCCGACCGCCGCCACCAGCAGGACGGCGCATCCGGCGGCGAGCGCGGCGAGCGGCACGTCGTGCTGGTTGCTGCCGAAGGTGATCGCGATGAACGCGACTTCGAGCCCTTCGAGCACGACGCCCTTGAAGGAGAGCGTGTAGGCGTACCAGTCGTCCACGGCGAACCGGCGCTCGGCATGCGCGGTGCGCGCCGCGGCCAGCTCTCGCTGGAAGATCGCGTCCTCGTCGTGCAGGTCCTTGTGCCCGCTGTACCGCAGCACCGCCTTGCGCAGCCACTGGAGCCCGAACACCAGCAGCAGGCCGCCGACGACCAGCCGCAGCGCACCGAGCGGGATGGCGGTCAGCGCCGGGCCGAGCGCCGCGACGACCGCGGCCAGGACGACCAGCCCGCTGCCCACGCCGAGGCCCGCCGAACGCCAGTCGCGCGCGGTCCCCGCGGCCAGCACGATCGTGACCGCCTCCACCGCCTCGACCGCGCAGGCCAGGAACACCGCGACGAACAGCGCGGCGCTTGTTCCGGTCATGCACCCACCTCCCGGCGGCTAGTCCAGTCTCCCACTGCTCTTCTACTGTCCTGTCGATAATTGTAACAGTCGTTAGATCGGCCTTGTAAATGCCATGACCTGAATAGTCGGAGCGCACTGTGCCGGACACGCGGTGTCAGAACCGCGTGATGTAGTGGTCTGGACGGACAACCGCACCGTGGAGCGGCGATGACGACCAAGACGACGGCGACCAAGAGGGACGCCGGTGACGCGATCCGCATCGTTCCCGCGAACGAAGCGTCCTGGGACGATCTGCGCGCCGTGTTCGGTGAGCGCAGGGAGCCGGCCTGATGCCAGTGCCAGTGCCAGTGGTTTCAGACCGCGGCGGCCGAGTGCCGCGCGCTTCCGGTCGAGGAGCGCGCCTGGCGGCCGCGACGGTCGGCTTCGCCCGGGAACGCGGCGCCCGTGCGCTTGAGGGTTACCCGATGATCATCAAGCCGGGGCAGGAAATCGTCTGGGGCGAACTGTACGTCGGCAGCCGCGGCATCTTCGCCGCCGCCGGGTTCCACGAGGCCGGCAGGCCCACTGCCCTGCGCGTCGTAATGGGCGTCGTGATGGGCGTCGTGATGCGCGTCGACTTCCGGCGCGGCGCCGGGCAACTGAGTATCAGAGGCCTGACAGTGCCGCGTCCACTGCGCCGGCCGGGGTGTCGGCGGCCAGGATCGCGTCGGGAGCCTGCGGGATCGTCCAGCCGTCGAGCCAGACGACGCGTGCCGGGCGCCCGGCACGCTCGCGGTGCCGGACCGCGTGGGCGACCTCGGAGAGCGTCCCCCACGAGCCGCCGACCGCGATGAGCGCTTCGCAGGACAACGCGATGACGGTGTTGCGCGCCTGGCCGAGACCGGTCGGCACGACGATGTCGAGATGCGGGTTGGCCGGGCCGGGATCGTCGCCGGAGAGGATGCCGACGACGGTGCCACCCGCCGCGTGAGCCCCCCGTGCGGCGGCCTGCATCACGCCGCCGTAACCGCCGCAGACGACGACGGCCCCACGCTCGGCGAGCAGCCGACCGACCTCTTCGGCAGCGGCGAGCGTCGGTGCGTCGGCGGCGGACGGCCCGCAGACGGCGACCTGGACGCGGCTCACCCGGCGATCATACGGGCCAAGGCTTTTGCCTGACCGGAGCTGCGGCCAATCGCGTCAACCGCTTCAATGATGGTGTGCGGTTGGATGAGATTCCCATGCCGGCGCCGGTCGCCGAGCGTCCGCGAGACGCGCGCGGATATCCGGTCCTGGCGATCACGCCGTGGTCTGACGGCAAGCCGGATTTCGCGGTGACGAGCACCGCGCGGATCCTGGTGTGCGCCGTCGAGCGGCGCTGCTCGATCTGCGGCACGCCGCTGCGCAAGGGCCCGGTCTGGCGCGTCGTCGCCGCCGAGGAGGCCGCCGCGATCTCTGTTCATGACAACGCTGCTTATACGAATTATGCGAATACCGCGCAAACCGTGGAGCCGCCGGGTCACCACGCGTGCATGTTGTACGCGGCGATCGTCTGTCCGTATCTGGCGCGGCCTACGGCGCGGCGCGGAAACGACGCCTTGGTGCCCGAGGCCGAGTTCCGTCGTGGCGAGGTGCACGGGTCGCTGGACGGCATGACCGGCGCGGTGGTCGCCTTCGACACGTACGAGTTCGAGGCGGGGGAGACGGTTCGGTTCCGGTTCAGCGGCCTGCGCGAATTTCTGCCTTACACGCTCGGCGACGAGCACCTGGTGGCGCTGCGCGACGCGATCGCCGCACAGCCCACCGCCGAGCCGTGCCCACCCTGGCTCCTGGACGACGAGTCCAGCGCCGAGCGGCGTGCGGCCGGTTACGCCTGACCGCACGCCTCCCGGCTCCTGCGCTACAGGGGCAGCAGCCGACCGGGATTCAGTACGTTGTTGGACCCCGCCGGCGCGCTGAGCGCACCGACCGCCTGGTTCACGATCGCATCGGGGACCGATGACGTGTCGCCGTACACGACGACGGTGGACACCGAGGCGGCCGACTGGCCGAGCCAGCCGGTCGCGTCCGCGCTCAGCTGCGCCTGCGGATCGACGACGAGCAGCGGCATGCCCGGACCGTTGGACGCGGCCAGCAGCGCGTCCTGCCACGAGCCCGTCGCGGTGAGCGCCACCTCGGTCGGGCCGTCCGAGTACTGCTTCGCGACCAGCAGGGCGTTGAGATCCGCGCCGGAGCCGCCGACGGCGGTCACCGGCAGGTTCGCCGGCTTGCCCGGCCAGGAGGAGGCGAGCGCCGCCTGAGCCTGGCCTCCCACAGCGACGAGAGAGGGCGGATATTGTCCGGTGAACTTGAGCCGGTTGATGATCGGCTGGTCGGCCGCGGGCATGGTCGCGTTGTCCGTGAGCAGGATCGAGCCGCCCTTGCGAAGGGCTTCGAGCGACAGGATCGCGGGCGTGTCCGTCGCGGACACAACGTACACCGCTCCGCCGTAGTTCACGCTCACTTCCGGACCGTTGAGCGCTGCCGCTTCGGCGATCGAGTTGCTGTCGGCGACCCGCTTCGTCTTGTAACCGAGCCCGTTGAGCTGGGTCTCGATGCCCGCGGAGACGGCGTTGGTGTCGCCGATGATGTCGATCATGCCCTGATCCAGGTTCTGCACCTGCTGCGGCCCGAGCAGCCGTGCGATCTCGGCGACGGTGTCCTGGCTCAGGCTGTCCGGCTGGGTGAAGAGTACCGGGCCCCAAGCGATGCCGAGCCTCGCGGCGGTCAGCGCCGCCGGGTCCGACGTGCTGACGAGGGTGACGCCGGACGCGTAGTTGTGCCCGTCCGGAACGGGCGGAATGCCCCTGGCAGGCACCGTCGTGTAGTACGCCTTGCTCTGCGCGATGGAGTCGGCGATCGGGTCGCCGGTGAATCGCAGCACGCTGGTCGGCGTCATCGGCTCGTAGCTGGGCACTCCGGGCGACGGCGCTTCGACCTTGGGCGCGGCGCCGCCGCCTCCGGCCGTCACGGACTCGATGTTCGAAGTCGTGCTGAACGCGATCCGGGTGCCGTCGGGCGACCAGACCGGGTGCGTCAGGCCGGTCACGCCGGTGGTGATCCTGACGGCGACGCTGGTGGAGCCGATCGGCAGTGCCTCGGCGTAGAGCTGGCCGTCACCGCCGACGAAGGCGATCCGCGAACCGTCCGGCGCGATCACGGGCGCGGCGCCGTCGCGGGCCTTGCGGCCCATCGGCCCGCGCTGGTTGCGGTCCAGGATCCAGATCTCCGGTCCGCTCGCCCCCGCGTGCTGGTAGGCCAGGATGCTGAACGGGCCGTCGAAACTGGCGCGCGACGGGTCGTAGACCGCGTCGGCGGCCGTGTCGCCGGTGCCGTCGCCGATGCTGTCGAGCAGCGCCTCGCCGGGCGTCCCGTTCGCCGCGATGTCCTGCCCGTTCGCGGAGACCGACATCAGCCGCCACACGCCGTCGGTCCCGCGCTCGGAGAAGACGATCTCGCCGCCGCCGTCCTCGAACGCCGGCTGCGCCCGCTTCGCCCCGGGCTTCGTCTGCGTCAGGACCAGCACGCCGCTGCCGTCGGGGCGGGCGGTGGCGATGTTGCCGTCGCCGTCGAGGTAGACCAGCCGGGTGCCGTCCGGCGACCAGGCGGCGTCGGTGACCGTCGACGGGAACGTCACGGACACCCCGCCGATCAGGACCTTGTTCGTGCCGTCGCTGATCGTCGGCACACTGGCGGTGTACACCGGCGCGGGACGCGTCGGTGACGCCGACGCGCCGCCACCGGCTCCGGCCTGCGACGCCGAGCCGCCGGCGTGCGGCGTCGAGTGACCGCCCCCGCAGGCGGCGGTGGTGATGATCGAGCTCGCGATGACTGCGAGCACTGAGATGCGGTGCCGTGTCGGCATCGGCATGCCTTCCCCCGGGTGGATCACATCGGATGTCGAGCGAACATTTGCCCCTTTGACGTTTGATTCCCGCCCCCGGTTGTCCCTGACACCGGCTGTGTATGAAGCGTTACATGCGTTACCGAACTGCGAAGTGACCACCCCGTCAGCCGGCGCTGAGCGGCGTGCCGGACCATGGTCGGCGCACGGATTCAGCGGAAGTCGCGGCCGCGCAGATGTTCGGGCTGAGCGGCGACGCGCAGGGGTGCGAGGCGCCCGGCGACGATGTTGATCGCGCCGCCCCGGCGCCCGGCCCGCCCGGAATCAGCCCGGTCCGAATCAGCACTGTCTGAACCAGCACTGTCTGAACCAGCACTGTCCGAATCAGTGTGATCCGAGCGTTCGAGGCTGCCGGTGATGCGCAGTGCTCCGTGCGCCAGCCCGATCCGCTGGTATTTCTGCCAGACCTCCGGCGAGCAGACGACGTTCACCAGGCCGGTCTCGTCCTCAAGCGAGAGGAAGCAGACGCCTCCGGCCGTCGGGGGCCGTTGCCGGTGGGTGACGATCCCGGCGACGTGCACCAGTCTGCGGTCTGGGACGTCCGCGAGGTCCGCGATGCGGGTGTGGCCGGTGGCGTCGAGGTGGGCGCGCACGTGGGCGATGGGGTGCGAGTCCGGGGACGTGCCGGTGGCCCAGAGGTCCGCGAAGGTCTGCTCGACCGGGCTCATCGCGGGCAGGGCGGGGGTGCGGTCGGCGCCTGAGGTACCGGGCAGGTGGGCGTCAGTGGTGCCGGCCAGCGCGCCGGCCTGCCAGAGGGCTTCGCGGCGGGCCGGGCCGAAGCAGTCGAACGCGCCCGCCGTGGCCAGGGCCTCCAGGGCGGCGCGGGGCAGGCCGGTGCGCCGTACGAAATCCTCCAGGTCGTCGTAGGGGCCGTTCTCGTCGCGTTCGGCGGTGATGCGCTCGGCGGCTTTCGCGCCGAGGTCGCGTACGGAAGCGAAGCCGAGACGCAGGGCGGGCTGTGGGTGGGGCGAGGAATGCGGGTGCGTGCGGACGTAGGGGCCGGATACGGGTTCGAGGATCGCCTTGTCGCGTGAGGCGTTGGCGTCGACGCCGCGCACGGTCACGTCGTGCCGCCGGGCGTCGTTGATCAGGGACGCGGGGCTGTAGAAACCCATCGGCTGGTTGTTGAGCAGCGCGGCGGTGAACGCGGCCGGGTAGTAGAGCTTCAGGTACGAGCTCGCGTACACCAGGTACGCGAACGAGATCGAATGGCTCTCCGGGAAGCCGTAGGAGCTGAAGGCCTCAAGCTTCTGGTAGATGCTCTCGGCCAGGTCGCCGGTGATCTCGTTGTTGGCCATCCCCGACATCAGGCGCCGGCGCAGGGCGAGCATCTTCTCGGTGGAGCGCTTGGCGCTCATCGCGCGGCGCAACTCGTCGGCCTCGGTGGCGGAGAAGTTCGCCGCGTCGATCGCCATCTGCATCACCTGCTCCTGGAACAGCGGCACGCCCAGGGTGCGGGACAGGGACTTCTCCAGCAGTTCGTGCGGCGCCTCGGGTTTCTCGTCCCCGTGGCGGCGGCGCAGGTAGGGGTGCACCGCCCCGCCCTGGATGGGGCCGGGGCGGATGAGAGCGACCTCGACGACCAGGTCGTAGAACTCGCGTGGCCTGAGCCGGGGCAGGGTGGCCATCTGCGCCCGGGACTCGACCTGGAAGACGCCCACGGAGTCGGCGTCGCAGAGCATGTTGTAGACCGCGTCCCGCTCCGCGGGGATCGTGCCGAGGGTCAGGTTCTCGCCGTGGTGGTCGCGCACGAGGTCGAAGCAGTCGTGCAGCGCGCCGAGCATGCCCAGGCCCAGCAGGTCGAACTTGACCAGTCCGGCGTCGGCGCAGTCGTCCTTGTCCCACTGCACCACGGAGCGGTTCTCCATCCGCGCCCACTCGGTGGGTACGACCTCTGCGACCGGACGGTCGCACAGCACCATGCCGCCGGAGTGGATGCCCAGGTGCCGGGGCAGGCCGTGCAGCGTCGTCGCCAGTTCCAGCACGTCGGCGGGGACGTCGGTGGCCTGGAGGTCCATCGCGCCGGCGTAGGGGCCGAGTCGCTTGGCCCAGGCGTCCTGTGCGCCGGGGGAGTAGCCGAGCGCGCGGGCGGCGTCGCGGACCGCCATGCGTGCCCGGTAGGTGATCACGTTGGCGACCTGCGCGGCGCGCTCGCGGCCGTACTTGCGGTAGACGTGCTGGATGACCTTCTCGCGTTTGCCGGACTCGATGTCCAGGTCGATGTCCGGGTAGCCGTCGCGCACCGGGGAGAGGAAGCGCTCGAAGACCAGGTTGTACTGGATCGGGTCCGCGTTGGTGATGTGCAGGGCGTAGCAGACGGCCGAGTTGGCCGCCGAACCGCGGCCCTGCGCCAGGATGTCGTTGTCGCGGCAGAACTTCGCGATCTCGTGGACGATCAGGAAGTATCCCTCAAGCTTCTGCTTCGAGATCACGCCGAGCTCGTAGTTCAGCTGCCGGTAGGCCTCGGGGTGCTCGCGGCGGGCGCCGTAGCGTTTCCGCGCCCCCCGCTGTACCAGGTGCTCCAGGTAGGAGAATTTGTCCTCGAAGCCCGGGGGTACCTCGCAGTCCGGCAGGCTCGGGGTCACCGCGGCGAAGTCGAACGCGCACTGCTTCGCCAGCGCGACGGTCCGTCCGAGGACGCCGGGGAAGCGGGCGAAGCGCTCGGCCATCTCCTCGCCCGAGCGCAGGTGCGCGGTCGGCCCGGCGGGCAGCCAGCCGTCGATCTCCTCCAGGGACCTGCGGGCGCGCAGCGCAGCCAGGGTGCTGGCGGTGGGGAAGGCGGCCGGGGTGGCGTAGTGCACGTTGTTCGTCACGATCGTCAGGGCATTGTGACGCGCGGCGAGGCCCGCGAGGGCGTCGTTGCGCGCGTCGTCCCCCGGCAGGTCGTGGTCGATCAGCTCCACGAAGACGTTGTCCGCCCCGAAGAGCGAGCGCAGGCGGTCCAACTCGCGGGACGCCGCCGACTCGCCGCCCCGGACCAGCGCGGCGGGAACCAGGCCCTTGCGACAGCCGGTGAGCACCGCCCACCGCCCGGCCGCGCGCGCCGCCAACTCTTCGAGGTCGTATACGGCCCGGCCCTTGCCGGCCCCGGCCAGGTGCGCGTCCCCGATCGCCTTCGACAGCGACCGGTAGCCGTCCACGTCCCGGGCCAGCAGCAGCAGGTGCGCGCCGAGCGGGTCCTCGATCCCGGTGCGCTCGACCGTGTCCGCCGCCAGCGACAGTTCCGCCCCGAACACCGTCCGCACCCCGCTGCCCTTCGCGGCCTGCGCCAAGCGCACCACGCCGTAGAGCCCGTCGTGGTCGGTGAGGGCGAGGGCTTCCAGGCCGAGCCGCGCGGCCTCGGCCACCAGATCCTCCGGGTCGGACGCGCCGTCCAGGAACGAGAAGCCGCTGTGCGCGTGCAACTCGGCGTAAGGCACTGTGGCCTCGGCCCGGCGTATCGGTTCAGGCGCCTCGGCGGGTTTCGGGGGCTTGGCGGTCAGCTCCCCGTGCTTGGCCCACGACAGGGCCTTGTCAAGCTCCCGCCATGGCATCACCGGATTGTTGAAACCCATTACTGATACACCCCCTCCACCCGCCACGACCCGCCCTCGACCACCAGCAGCCACGCCCGGCCGTCCGGGGTTTCGCACTGCACCCGCGCCCGCCGCCGCGCCCTGCCCGGATCCCAGCGCCGTTCGTCATATGGCCACGGCCCCGCCCACCTGGTCACGGGCAACGACTCGCCCGCCACGACCAACACCGCCGGAGCCCCCGTCACCCGCGCCCGGCCGGTGACTGTCACCGGATCGCCCGCGGCATCGCGCAACTCGGCCGCCATGGCCCCAGCCGAATCAGACACAGCCGGACCCGGCAGATGCGGCGGCGCCGGGGGAGGCACCGCGCCCGGCCACGGCGCTTCCGTCCGGTCGGCGATGTCGGGCTGCGGCAGGTCGCCCCACGCGACCGGGACGATCCGCGCTCCCGGATCCCGGCCGCCGGTCTCGAACAGGCGCAGCACGCCGCCGTGCCCGAGCAGCGCCTGCGCGTGCTCGGCCGCGCGGCCGACCCGGTCCGGGACCTCCTCGCGGCCCCACAGCGCCTGCTGCGCTCCCGTGTCCAGCATCAGCTGATCGGGGGTCAGCCGCAGCAGTACCACCGGGTCGGCCTGCTCGGCGGCGGCCTCCCGGGCCCGCCAGCTGTCCAGCTGCCAGCGCACCCGCTCGGCGACCGCCAGCGCCGAGAGCGCCCCGCCGAGCGCGTTGCCGTGCCGCCACATCCGCACGCACTCCCGGCCGCCCGCGGTGGCGATCCCGATCTCCACTCGCACGCAGGACAGGCCCGCCGACCCGAGCAGCGCGTGCAGCCGATCCGCCAGCATCTTGGCGACGAACACCACCGGCTCGTCCGCTTCGGCCGGCGGGTCGAACTCGTGCACCACGCCGCACTCCTCGGCCGGGCGGCGCGGCGCCGGCGGCCGGGGGTCGAGCCCCCGGGCCAGCCGGTGCGCCGCGATCCCGTCCGCGCCGAACCTGGCCCCGACGTCACCGGCCGGCAGCGCCGCCAGCGCGCCGAGGCTGCGCACCCCCAGCCGATCCAGCGTGCCCGCCAGGTCCGGCCGGTCCAGCACCGCCAGCGGGAACGGGGCCAGGAACGCCGCGCTGCCCCCGGGCTCGACGACCAGCGGTTCGTCGCCCGGCCGCCGCGCGGCCAGGCTCGCCGCGAACATCCCGTCCGCGATCCCGGTCCCGCAGCCGATCGGGCTGCCCGAACGCGTCGTCAGTTCCGCGACCTCGTCCCGGAACAGCATCGCGAGCCTGTGTTCCCCGCCGTGGTAACGCGCCGGGCCTCGTGCGCCCAGGGCGATCAATCCGGGCCGCACCACCTCTACTGCCGCGGCGAGCCCCTCGGCCACGGCGACCACCGGTTCGAACGTGCGCGCCTCAGCCTGCTCGTCGCGGGGGTGCACCGTGAGGCTCGGGCACAGCCGCTGCGCATCGCGCACCCGCTGCCCGCGCCGCACCCCCGCCTGTCGTGCGGCGGGAGAGCACGCGACGACGGTCCGGCGCGCGCCCACCCCGTCGAGGATC
>NZ_DASYZI010000173.1:0-2632 GCF_035946395.1 Actinocrinis sp. | reverse complement strand
ATCGACTCACAGTTGATCGGCGCATTGAACCATCGCGTTGAGCACGGCCTTCAACTCCGCGCCGTCGATCGCCGTCGATATCGCCCCCGCGACCTCCGGGGCGAGCGCCACGATCGCCGCGACGAGCAAACCCGTGCCGGCGGCCAAGACCGCCTGCCACATGCTGCTCAGGCCGCCCCACCAATCGATGACGGCCTTCAGCTGATCGGAACTCAATCCCGTGAGATCACCGACGATGTTGAGGCCTGTCTTCTCCATGACACAAGACGCGAATTCCTCTGCGGCCATTGGACGACCCTCCTTCGGTCTCTCTGGTTACTGCCCGCTCTGTTGAGCCGTCTGAAGCGCTTGCAGTGCAGCTTGAAGGAGGGTTTCCAGGTCGACCGGCAACAGGTCCAACGCGCGAAGGAAGTCGTCTATCCCCGAAACGACACCGGCGGCGCTGAGGGCAATCGCAGTGTCGGTCCCAGCGGCGGACGACACGGTACTCATCGCCGATTGGACATTCTGATCACCGCTCTGGAGAAACTCCAGCGCAGCGTTCAGCGCCGCCCCAAGCACCGATGCTTCGGGAACCACGCTCGCGTCGATGGCATAACCAGCACTGCTCATCGCCTGCACGAAGTCATCTGTCTGCGACTGCTGCGACGACTGCTGTGCGTCGCCCCCACCGCTTCCGGCGGTCGTGTCAACGAGCTGCCAGTCCGAGCCGTCCCAATAGTAGTTGCCGTCTTCCGACAGCAGCCGCCCTTGTGCATCGTAGGAACCCGCATCGGACTGCTGCGATCCAGAATCGGCAGCCGTGTCGGCAAGCTGCCAGTCCGAGCCGTCCCAATAGTAGTTGCCATCCTCTGACAGCAGTCGCCCTTGTGCGTCAGTTGCCATGGTTCATTGTGGGCCGGACGGCAGCACGTATGTCTTGCGCTATCTGGCAGACATTGGGGACCTAATACGGCAGCCTCAGTTTGTGATCTGACGTGCGCTGTCGCAGTGCCCGGATGAGATGGTTGGGCAGGTGGGCGGCCACTGCGTGATTCTTCGGTGTTTGTGAAGACAACTGAAGAGGACGCAGTGGCCGTGGGCCGCAGCCTAGAGCAGGCCGGGTGGTGGTCACTGTTCGACCAGGTCACCGACCGTATCGCGGGACGGTTCACGCGGGTGGAGCCGCGGCGCATGGCCAGGTTGTTCCTGCTCGGGCTGCTGTCCGGTGTGGAGCGTAAGAACTGCTGGAATCTGGCCGAGCACGCTGGTCTGCGTGATCCGCAGCCGTTGCAGCGGCTGCTGCGCGAGGCGGTGTGGGACGCGGATGTGGTGCGCGACGATGTTCGTGACCTGGTGGTCGAGCATCTGGGCACGAGTGGGGTGGTGCTGGTGGTGGACGAGACCGGGTTCCTGAAAAAGGGTGAACGCTCGATTGCCGTGCAGTGTCAGTACACCGGCACCGCGGGGCGGATCGAGAATGCGCAGGTCGCCGTGTTCCTCGCGTACGCTTCAGCGAAGGGCCGGGCCTTGGTCAACCGGCGGGTCTACCTGCCCGCGTCCTGGTGCCGGGATCGTGAGCGGTGCCCAGCGGCCGGGGTGCCCGAGCAGACCGGGTTCGCCACCAAACCCCGTCTGGCCTTGGAGATGATCGAGCAAGCGCACGCCGCCGGCGCGCCCGCCATGTTCGTCGCCGCGGATGAGGTCTACGGCAACGACCCCGCCTTCCGTACCGGGATAACGGCCCTGGGCTTGAGTTACGTGCTCGCGGTGGCCTGCGACCATCGCATCACGGTACATGGCGGGATCCGCCGGCGCGTCGATCAGATCGCCACCGCACTGCCGCCCAGGGCGTGGCAGCGCTACAGCGCAGGGGCCGGCTCGAAGAGCCCGCGCTACTACGACTGGGCCTGGATCGACGCCGAAACCGATGCAGGTCCCGGGCACAACGTGCTGATCCGGCGCAACAGTGCCACCAGCGAGCTGGCGTTCTACCGCTGCCACAGCCCGCACCCGACAACCCTGCCCGCCCTCGTCAAGGTCGCGGGCACCCGGTTGATGGTCGAAGAACGTTTCCAAACAGCGAAAGGGCAGGTCAGACTCGACCACTACCAGGTGCGCGGATGGACCCCATGGCACCGTCACATCACCCCGGCCATGCTCGCCCTGGCATTCCTGGCCATCACCGCCGCACACCACGCCCCACCACGCACCGCGACCGCGCACGAGATCGCCCACCATAAAGGCCCACTGCGGCCGACCGTACCCGAGATCCGACGACTATTCACCACCCCGGCCGACGCCCCCGACCAGCTACGCGACCACATCATACGCTGGTCAGCCTGGCGCACCCGACACCAAGCCTGCGCAAAAGCCGCACACTACCGCCACCACCTCGGCATCACACCGAAACCACAGATCACAAGCTGAGGCTGCCGTACTAAAGGCAGGCTTCCGCGATATGAGGGGAACCTCAGTGCTCGTGCTCGACGACTCGGGCGATCGCAACACGGGGGTCTGTGTCTCTTTTGGTGGGCGTTGGTCTACTTGGGGTATCGGTGAATCAGGGGTCGGACTTTAGGGTGTGTCGCCGGTTTTCACTCCGGTGGCCGAGTCCCGCTCCGGGTACAGGCGTCCGTCGAAGGCCATCTCG
>NZ_DASYZI010000172.1:0-22154 GCF_035946395.1 Actinocrinis sp. | reverse complement strand
CCCGCTCGCGTGCGATCAGGTCCCGGTACCAGTGCGCGGAGGACTTCAGGATCCGCTTCTGCGACGGGTAGTCCACGTAGATGATGCCGAAGCGCTTGCCGTATCCGTAGGCCCACTCGAAGTTGTCGTGCAGCGACCACGCGAAGTAGCCGCGCAGGTCCACTCCGTCGGCGACGGCGCGCGCGGCGGCGTCGAGGTGGTCGGAGACGTAGGAGATCCGCTCCGGGTCGTGCACCTCGCCGGTCGGGCCGACGTAGTCGTCGTTGGCCATGCCGTTCTCGGTGATGAGCATCGGGATGCCGTCGTAGTCCCGGTGCACCCGCATCAGCAGGCTGTACAGCGCGCTCGCGTCGATCGGCCAGTCCATCACGGTGCGTGGCAGGTCCTGGGCCGGGTACCGCAGGTCCTCGCAGCCCGGGTAGTCCGCCGCCATCGGCGCGCGCGGGCCGCCGTCGGGGGCGGCCACGGCCAGCGGCGTGTAGTAGTTGACGCCGAGCGTGTCGATCCGCGCGTTGATCGTGGCCGTGTCGCCCTCGCGGACGAACGACCAGTCGGTCAGCCGCTCGGTGTCGGCCAGCACGTCCTGCGGATAGGTGCCGCGCAGCATCGGGTCGAGGAACAGCCGGTTGGCGACGCCGTCGACGCGCCGCACCGCCTCGCGGTCCTCCGGGCTGTCGCTGGCCGCGCGCACCGCGCACAGGTTGAGCGTGACAGAGACCTGAGCCGACGGGCCCGCGGCCGCGCGCACCGCCTGCGCGGCGAGGCCGTGGGCGAGGTTCAGGTGGTGGACGGCGGCCAGGGACGAGGCCGGCTCGGCGCGGCCCGGCGCGTGCCGGCCGCTGCTGTACCCCAGGTACGCCGAGCACCATGGCTCGTTGAGCGTGGTCCAGAACGACACCCGGTCGCCGAGCCTGCGCGCGACGTGGCCCGCGTAGTCGCCGAACCGCAGCGCGGTCTCCCGGTTCGTCCAGCCGCCCGCGTCTTCGAGCGCCTGCGGCAGGTCCCAGTGATAGAGCGTCAGGAACGGCGTGATCCCGGCGGCGAGCAGCTCGTCCACCAGGCGCTCGTAGAAGTCCAGGCCGCGCTCGTTGGCCGCGCCGCGCCCCCCGGGCACGATGCGCGGCCAGGCGGTGGAGAAGCGGTAGGCGGTCAGTCCGAGGTCGGCCATCAGCCGGACGTCCTCGGCGAAGCGGTGATAGTGGTCGATCGCGACGTCGCCGTTGTCGCCGTTGCGGACGTTGCCCGGCGCGTGCGCGAACGTGTCCCAGATCGAGGGCTCTCGGCCGTCCTCGTTCCAGGCCCCTTCGATCTGGTAGGCGGACGAGGCCGCACCCCAGTGGAAGCCGACGGGGAAGCGGCGCGTGCCGACGGCGGTCGCCGCAGCCCCCTCCGTCCCGACTCCGACTCGGGAGGCTCCCGCGGTGACTGTCATGGGGAAACCCTTCTTCTTGTGGCCCGACCACAGCCGGGACCACCCCGCGCCGCACCCGACGCCCCTCGCCGGCGCGCTTTCTCGAAGAGCACCCTGTCGTGGGCCGACCACTGACCGTATTGTTCGCTTACCGGCCCGGTGACGCGGGCGCGGTGCCGTGTTAAGGCGTGAGTGTGCCTTGAGAGCGCTCTCACGGGTTCAGGATCGTTGCTGGGACGACTACTGTCAAACGGCGGGGACGAACGACCGTACGACCAGCGGTTCCAAATGAAAGTCACACGGCCGGGGCCGCTCGGCCGGGTCTGGCCGCGGCGTTCAGCCGGCGTGATGTCGCGGTGTAACGACCCTGTATTGAAGCCGTGCACGGCCGTGCGTTGTGACGCTCCATCATGGCGTTGTCACGTGGTGTCGCTACGTCGTGTCATGGCCCTCTTCGGGCTTGACCGCGGCCGACGGCGCGGGGTCGACCGACGCGCAGCGGCAGACGGGCTTTCAGCCGCACACAAGGCCATGGCCATGCTTGAAGAGCCGTCATGGCTCTGCGTTACCGGCTGCTGCGCGTTTCGGCCCGGTGCTATGGTCGCCGAATGTCCGTGACCACCGCGACACGTCCTCGCCTGTTACGCCGAGGGCGCGTCGCCGTGTCGCTGCTCTTCCTGTTCTACGGCGTGATCCTGGGCGCGTGGACGTCGCGGATTCCCGCCGTCAAGCAGGGGCTCGGCGTCAGCGACGGCCAGCTCAGCTTCGCGCTGCTTGCTTTCGCCGCCGGAGCGATCGCGGGCATGCAGGCGGTCGGGAGGCTGGTGGATCGCTTCGGCAGCAGGCGGGTCATGCTCCCCGCCGCGCTGGTGGACGGCGGCATGCTGCTCGCGCCGGCCTTCGCCCCGAACCTGCCGCTGCTCGTGCTCGCGCTGTTCGGGTTCGGCTCGGTGCACGGAACGCTCAACGTCGCGATGAACGCCAACGCCGTCGAGGTGCAGCGGGCATGGCAACGGCCGATCATCTCGTCGTTCCACGCGGTGTACAGCATCGGCGGCTTCATCGGCTCGGCGGCCGGGGGCTTGTTCGCGCGGGGCGGACTCGGCCCCGCCACGACGTTCGGGTCCGTCACCGCGTTCGTCGTGCTCGGCGTCGCCTGGTCGTCCCGCTGGGCCTACTCGCCTTCGGCGGGCGGGCACACCGTGCAAGCCGACACACGACCTGACGCTGACGCACAACCTGACGCCGTAGCCGAACTCCGGGGCAGGGCCAGAATCCCCGGCTCAGTCCTCTTCCTCGGCGCGCTCGCGTTCTGCTGCATCGCCGGTGAGGGCGCGGCGGCCGACTGGAGCGCCGTCTACCTGCACGACAACCTGGGTGCCGGCGCCGGATTCGCGGCGAGCGCCTATGCCGCCTTCTCCATATGCATGACCGCCGGGCGGCTGGTCGGCGACCGGCTCACCGCCGCGCTGGGCCCGGTGCGCCTGGTGCGCGGCAGCGGCGTGCTCGCTTCCGCCGGCCTGGCCGTGGCGCTGCTGATCGGCGCGCCGGTCGCGGGCGTGATCGGCTTTGGCTGCCTCGGCGCCGGCCTGTCCGTCATCGTGCCGCAGGTCTTCTCCACCGCGGGCAGCCGCGACCCGGCCCGCGCGGGCGAGGCCATCGCCCGGGTGGCCAGCCTCGGTTTCCTCGGCTTCATCGTCGGACCGATACTCATCGGCGGCGCGGCTGAACTCGTCGGCCTGCCTGCGGCCCTGGCGATCCCAGTCGTGCTCGTGCTCGCGGTGGCCGCCGCCGCTTCCGCGCTGCGCCCCGCCCAGCCGAGCCAGGCTAATCTGGGTGGATGATCAGACCCGCCACACCGGACGATGTGCCCGCGATCCTCGGCATGGTTCGCGAACTGGCCGAGTATGAGCGTGCCCGGCACGAGGTGCGGGCCACCGGGGCGCAGTTGCGCACCGCCCTGTTCGGCGAGCACCCCGCCGTATACGCGCACATCGCCGAGGACGAGGAGACCGGCGAGGCGGTCGGCTTCGCCCTGTGGTTCCTGAACTTCTCCACCTGGCTCGGCACGCACGGCATCTACCTGGAAGACCTCTACGTCAAGCCGCACACGCGCGGCCAGGGCCACGGCCGCGCCCTGCTCACCAGGCTGGCGCAGATCGCCGCCGAGCGCGGCTACGGCCGGGTCGAGTGGTCGGTGCTGGATTGGAACGACCCCTCGATCGCCTTCTACAAGTCGCTCGGCGCCGTGCCGATGGACGAGTGGACCGTCTTCCGCCTCACCGGCGACGCCCTCGGGCGGCTCGGCGCTTCGGGTCTCCCGGGCGCTGCCGAGGCCTGACGCTCGCACCGGCCGCCGTTCCCGGCTTTCCGACGCTCGTGGCCGCTGACGTTCCCCGCGGCTGACCTCGCTTCTGACGTGCGCGGCGCTCGCCCGCCGCGCGCACTGTCGGTGCCTCGCGCCACCATGGAAGCGTGTTGTTCACCGACGTCGTCCGCGTCTCCGCCGCTGTGGCGGCGACACGCTCGCGGCTGGCTAAGGTCGCCGCACTGGCCGCGGTCCTGCGCGCAGCGGCGGATCCGGGCAGCCCGGAAGGCGTGCGCGTCGTGGCGGCCTTCCTGGTCGGCGTCCCGCTCCAGGGCAGGTTCGGCACCGGTTGGCGCACGCTGGTCCAGGTGGACGCGCCGCCGTCCGACGGCCCGAAGCTGACCGTCTCCGAAGTGGACAGCGCGCTGGAGAGCCTCGCCGGAACCTCCGGCGCCGGTTCGCGCGGACGCCGCGCCGAGTTGCTCGGCGCGCTGCTGCGCGCGTCCACCGCCGACGAGCAGGGCTTCCTGATCCGCCTGCTGACCGGTGAGCTTCGGCAGGGTGCGCTCGAAGGCGTCATGCTCGACGCGATCGCCGAGGCCGCCGACGTGCCCGGCGAGCGGGTTCGCAGAGCCTTCATGCTCTCCGGCTCGCTGCCGGACACCGCCGCGGCCGCGCTGTACGGCGGCGCGGGCGCTCTCGCCGGGTTCGGCCTGCGGGTCGGCCGTCCGATCCGGCCGATGCTCGCCTCCCCGGCCGAGTCCCTGGACGCCGCGCTGGCCGAGCTCGGCGAGGCCGGCGTCGAGTACAAGCTGGACGGCGCGCGCATCCAGGTGCACCGGGACGGCGCGAAGGTCGCCGTGTATACCAGGACCCTGCGTGAGATCACCGCGAGCGTGCCTGAGCTGGTCGAGCTGGTGCGCGCGCTGCCGTGCGAGACCGTCGTGCTCGACGGGGAGACCCTGGCGCTGACCGACGACGGCCGCCCCCGGCCGTTCCAGGAGACGATGAGCCGGTTCGGTGCTACCGGAGAGCGCGACCTGCTGCTGCATCCCTACTTCTTCGACTGCCTACACCTGGACGGTACCGACCTGCTCGACGCGCCGCTGGCCGAGCGTCACAGTGCGCTGATGCGGGTGGCGGGGCCGTACGTCATCCCGGGCGTCCAGCGGCCGTCCGCCGAAGAAGCGGGCGTGCTGCTCGACGCCGCGCTCGCGGCGGGGCACGAGGGCGTCGTGGTCAAGTCCCTCGCCGCGCCCTACGCCGCGGGGCGGCGCGGGCGGGCCTGGCAGAAGGTCAAGCCGGTGCACACCCTCGACCTGGTGGTCCTGGCCGCCGAGTGGGGTCACGGCCGCCGTTCGGGCTACCTGTCCAACCTGCACCTCGGCGCCCGCGACCCGGACGGCGGCCCGCCGGTCATGGTCGGCAAGACCTTCAAGGGCCTGACCGACGAGCTGCTGGCCTGGCAGACGGAGCAGTTCCCCCGTTACGAGCGGCGTCGCACCGACTGGACCGTGTACCTGCGGGCCGAGCTCGTCGTCGAGATCGAGCTCGACGGCGTGCAGGTCAGCCCGCGCTATCCCGGCGGCGTGGCGCTGCGGTTCGCGCGCGTGCTGCGCTACCGGCCCGACAAGCGGGCCGAGGACGCGGACACCATCACCGCGGTGCGGGCCCTGCTGCCGGTCGCCAGGCCGCAGGGCCGAGCTGACCGGGCCGGCGACTGAGCCGGGCCGCCGGGGTCACAGAATCCGCGGGCCAAGGTATCCAAAAGATTTCCAGGTCTGGATTTTGCCTGAGCTAGACGAACCGCACCCTTCCCCCGACCGCGCGGAGCTGACACACTTATTCATGATCAGACACCCCACCCCGTCTGATCCATCACCCGGCGTGTGGATTCGTTCCCGTCGGATGGGCCCCCGGCATCGCATCCCCCCCGTGATGCCGGGGGTCATCAATTTTCTGCCGTAGTCCCCGCCTCTGGTCCCGTCTCTTCCGGCTGCGCCCCGGTCGGCGTGTGCGGGCTCTTCGAACTTGACCATGGCCTTGTGTGCGGCTGTTAGCTCGTCCGCCGCTGAGTGCTGGCCGGCCCTGCGCCCGCCGGCCGTGGTCGAGTTCGAAGAGGGCGCTCACGGCTGCGTGCCCGTCTCGCGCAGCAGTTTCCGCAGCTCCTCGGCCTCGGGCAGCCCCACCTGCTCGAACAGCTCAAGGGCGCGCAGCCAGTGCCGCCGCGCCGCCGCCGGCCCCCGGGTGAGCGTGAGGATGTCGCCGATCCGCCGCAGCGCCCGCGCCTGCTCGGCCGGGGCGGCGGCCCGGCGCGCGCGTGCCAGCGCACTGCGATACGCCTGGAGCGCCTCCGGATACCGCACCTGCTGACGGTAGACGTCGCCGAACGCGTGCTCCACCCTGACGTGCAGCACCGGGTCGTCGATCTGCCTGACCAGAAGCAGGGCCCGTTGAAGGTCGATGAGCGCCTGCGACGAACGCTGCAAGCGCAGGTAGGGCTCCGCGGCGTTGAGCAGCGTCTCGATCTCGTTGCGCACGTCCCCCACTTCCTGGAACGTGTCGCGCGCGCTGCGGAACGAGTCGAGCGCGGCCTGGTGGTCGCCGAGCCGGCCGTGCAGCTCGCCTATGTTGTTGGCCAGGATCGCAAGGCTCTGCCTGCTGCCGATCTCCCGGGTGATCGCCAGGGCCAGCTGGTAGTGCTCCATCGCCTCGGGCAGCCGGCCGAGCATTTGACGGGCGACGGCCAGGTTGTTGAGGCTGTCGCGTTCGAGCGGGCGGTCGCCGATCTCGCGCGCGATGCGCAGCGCCTCCTCGAAGTTCGGCACGGCCAGCGCGGGCGAGCCGAACTCGACGGTGAGCAGCCCCAACTGCCGGGTGGCCAGGGCGAGGCCGCGCCGGTCGCCGAGCCGCTCCCACAGCGCCGCGCCGGCACGCAGGCTCTCCTCGGCCGCCGCGCGGCGTCGCGCCTGCCAGTGGATCCGGCTCAGTTGCAGCAGCGCGTCCGCCTCGCCGGCCGCGTCGCCGGCCTGCCGGCGCAGGTCGAGCGCCGCCTGCGCGCACCCGAGCGCGGAGTCGAGCCGGCCGAGCCGCCAATACGACTCGGCCAGGCCGGTCAGCGCCGCGGCCTGCCCCGCGCGGTCGCCGAGCGTCAGCCAGGCTTGCAGGGCGTGCTCGTGGACCTCGATCGCCTCGTGCCAGCGGCCCTGACCGTGCAGGAACACCGAGAGCGGCTGCGGGATCCGGCCGGCGTGCTCGAACCAGCGGTGCTCCAGGCAGTACCGAACCACTTTGAGGGCATTGACGTACTCGGCCGAGAACCAGGCCTGCGCCAGCGCGAGCGTGTCGACGCGCGGCAGGTCACCGGCCGGCCGCGCCGAGTCCGCATCCGGCTTGCGGTCATGCGGTTGCAGCGCGTGCGCCGCGGCGTCCGCGACGAACAGGTAGAAGTCGAGCAGCCTGCCGACTGCCTCGCCGCGGGTGCGCTCGTCCTCCTCCTGCTGGGCACGCTGCGCCGCGTACCCGCGTAAGAGGTCGTGCATCCGGTAGCGGTGGCGGTCGGGCTCCTCGACCAGGTTGTGCCTCATCAGCGCGTCGAGTGCCCGCATCGTCTCCGAGCGGGAGCCGCCGAGCAGCATCGCGGCCGCGTGCAGGCTGATCTGGTCGCCCGGATGCAGGCCGAGCCGCCGGAACAGCCGCTGCTGCGTCTGCGAGAGCGCCCGGTAGGACAGGTCGAAGGCGATCCGGACCGGCCGGGTGAGCTCGTCGCCGTCATCAGGCTCCTTCCACGCGTCGGCGACCCGCTCGACCAGGTCGCCGACCCGCCACGACGCGTGCGAGCGGAAGTAGCCGGCCGCCACCGCGATCGCCAGCGGCAGCTCCCCGCACAGCCGGGTCAGCTTGGCGAGCAGCTCCGGGGCGTCGATCCGGCCGGCTCCCGCGAAGCGGTGGAACAGCGCGGCCGCGTCGGCCGAGTCCATCGAATCGAGCGACCGGGTACGCGCCGCCTCAAGCTGGGTGATCCGGGTACGCGAGGTGATCAGCACCAGGCTGCCCGCGCCCACCGGTATCAGGCGGCGTATCTGCTCGGCGTCCTGCGCGTCGTCGAGCAGTATCAGCATCCGCCGGTTGGCGGTACGGGCGCGCCAGAGCGCGGCGCACGCCTCGGTGGACGCGAGTTGCCCGGCCTCCGAGGTCTGCACGCCGATCATGCCGAGCAGCGTCACCAGCGCTTCGCCGGGTTCCATCGCCCCGTGGTGCAGATCGTGGCTGCGCAGGTTCAACTGGAGCGCTCCGTCGGGGAACGATTCCCGCAGCCGGTGCGCCACGTGCAGCGCGAGCGTGGTCTTGCCGACGCCCGGCATGCCGGCGATCACGTGCAGCGAGGACGAACCCGCGCGCAGGTCCTCGTGCACGGCGTCGGACAGCTCGCGCACTTCGCCCGCCCGCCCGGTGAAGTGCGGCGGATCGCGGTCCAGGGTGTCCGTTGGCGCCGTTGTCGCAGTGAGCTGAGTTCTCACGGGCTGGGGCTGTGCCGGTTGGAGCAGCGGGTCGCCCTTCAGGATGCGCTGATGCAGGGCTCGAAGTTCATGTCCGGGATCGATGCCGAGCTCGCGCCGCAACCTGCGGCTGGTTTCCCGGTACAGCACAAGGGATTCCGAGAGCCGGCCGGCGTTGTACAGCGCCGTCATCAGCAGTCCGACGACTTTCTGGTCGAGCGGGCCGCGGCTGGTCAGCGGCGTCAGCTCGCCGATCAGCTGGTCGTGGTGGCCGAGCCGCAGTTCGAGTCCGGCACGCTTGAGCACGGCGGCGCGCCGCTGTTCGAGCAGCGAGTAACGCGTCGCCTCGGCCCACTCCCCGGTCAGTCCCGCCAGAGGCTCGCTGTCGAACAGCGCGAGCGCTTCGCGCAGCAGGCCGGCCGCGAGCGCCGGTTCGTCCCCGGCCACCGCGTCGGCCTCCCGGGCCAGCCGTCTGAAGCGGTTCACGTCGATGCGCTCGGCGGGAACCTCCAACCGGTATCCCTGGTTCGGCGCGGTGATCAGCGAAGCCTGATCGGCGCCCGCCTCGCGCAGCCGCCTGCGCAGTCGCGAGATGTAAGCGTGCAGATTCTCGCGCGCCTTCGGCGACGGCTCGTCGCCCCAAACACACGTCACGACGGTGTTCACCGACACGGTCCGGCCCGCCGACAGCAGCAGCACGGCGAGGGCGCAGCGTTCCTTCCCGCTGCCCAGATCCTGCCGCTCGCCCTCGACCCATAGCTCGACGGCCCCCAGTACGCGAAAATCCACGAGCGTCCCTCCGCCCGGCGGCCCGCCCCGCGCCCGACCGCGATTCGCATTCCGCACTTGCTGCGCATTCAGGATCTGCTGGATTCCGCTGCGCATACGGAATCCATCGCACATTCGGAAATCCACCGCGCATACGGTACCCATTGTGACGCAAGAGTGACTCAGGATCCAGAGATACCCGTTGCGCGCGAGTCGCGCACGCGCCCCGTGCGAGCGACATTTCCGCTGCATATGCGGTGCAAGGTAATCGTCAAACCCGATGCAAGCCGGGTGTCATACGCCGGTGGCACATTCCCATCAGGAATCTGTCGTGCGGGACGGAGGACGAAGGAGACGGGGAAATGAGTGTCGTGTCAATGGCGCAATGGCGCAAGGTGCCGATCGGGCCGGACGCGCAGCGGTGGAGCACGCGGACCGGTTGCGCGACGGTGCTCGTGGTGGTGGACACGGTGACCAGCGGCCAGCGGCTGCTGGACACGGCGCGGCTGTTCGAGGCGGACTTCCGGGTCCAGGTGCTGTTCACCAGCCCGGCCGGCGGCGTCTTCGACAACGGCGTCGGCGACTTCCTCACCGGCATCGGCGCCCTGGTGGTGCCGTGGCGGCAGGCGGTCGAGGCGAGTTTCACCCTGGCGATCGCGGCCGGCCACGAGGGCGTGCACGAACTGCACACGCCGGTGGTGCTGCTGCCGCACGGCGCGGGCTTCACCAAACGGGTGTCGGCCGGCCAGTACGGCCGCGCGGTGCAGGCGCGGGACACCTACGGTCTCGGTCCGCAGTGGTTGCTGCGGGACGGGGCGCTGGTGCCCGCGGTGATCGTCCTGGCTCACGACGAGGAGCGCGCCCGGCTGGAGCGGACCTGCCCGCAGGCGGTCCCGCACGCGGTGGTCGTCGGCGATCCGTCGTACGACCGGATCGTCGCCAGCCTGCCGCGGCGCGTCGACTACCGGGACGCGCTCGGCGTGCCGCCGGGGCGGCGGCTCGTGACGGTCACCACGACGTGGGGCTCGTCCTCACTGCTGGGCAGGGCGCCTGATCTGCTCGGGCGGCTGGTGGCACAGCTGCCGCGCGACGAGTATCAGGTCGCTGCGCTGGCGCATCCCAACGCGTGGTTCGGGCACGGTCGCTGGCAGATCCAGGCATGGCTCACCGACGCGCTGCGCGGCGGGCTCGGCCTGGTCCCGCCGGAGGCGGACTGGCGGGCCGTGCTGGCGGCGTCCGACATCGTCGTGGGCGACCACGGTTCGCTCAGCCTGTATGCCACCGCGGCCGGTGTTCCGGTCGTGTTCGGGGCGCCGCTGTCGCGTGACATCGATCCGGCGTCGCCGATGGGCGAGTTGGCGCGGGTGGCGCCGCGGCTCACCGCCCACCGGTCGCTCGCCGCGCAGCTGAGCCGGCTGAGCGCGGACTATCGGCGCGAGGACTACGCGCAGGTCGCGGCGCGCATCACCTCGCAGCCCGGCCGCTTTTCGCGCAACATGCGCCGGCTGCTGTACCGGCGGCTGGGTCTGTCCCAGCCCGCCGTCACGGCGCCGCTGGAACCGGCCGAGGTGCCGACGCTGATCCGGCGCCCGCCGGCCGGCGGGCTGCGATCAGCACCCTCATCATGATCAGCCCCTTGTCATCATTGGCGGGAAGGAGTTTCGCATGAGCAGCAGGATCGTCGTCGTGGGCGTCGCGAGCCTGTATCTGACCATGCCGGTCGAGCGGTTCCCGATTCCGTACGCGCCGACGAGGCAGCCGCAGTGGGCGCACGTCGGCGTCGGCGGGATCGGCTCGCATGTCGCCCGGGTGCTCGGCGCGCTGGGCGACCAGGTCAGCCTGTGCAGCGTGGTCGGGGACGACCTGGCCGGCGTGGCGATTCGGCGCGAGCTGGCCCGGCACGGCCTGGACGGCCCGGCGGTGGTCACCGGACCGAGCTCGTCCATGGGCCTGGTCCTCGTCGACTCCAGCGGAAAGCGGGCCGGTCATCCGTTCCTGCGCGCGGTCGACGCGGTCGAGTATCCGCCGGACGTGTTCGACCGCGCCGCTCAGGGCGCTGACATGGCCGTCATCACCAACACGGTGTTCGCCCGGGCGTTGCTGCCGCGGGCGAAGCGGCTGAATCTGCCGGTCGCGGTGGACGTGCACCTGATCGGCTCGCTGGACGATCCCTACGACCGGCCGTGGTTGGAAGCAGCCGACGTACTGTTCTGTAGCCACGAGTCGCTGCCGTGCTCGCCACGCAACTGGATCGGCCGGGTGTTCGCGCGGTATCAGGGGTGCACGATCGTCGCCGTCGGCCGGGGCGCGCATGGCAGCATGCTGGGACTGCGGGACGGAACGCTCGTGGAGGCCCGCGCGGCGCCGCCGCGTGGAGTCGTCAACACCACCGGAGCCGGCGACGCGTTGTTCGCCTCGTTCCTGCACGGCTGGCTCGCCACCGGCAATGCGGCGCAGTCCCTGGCGCAGGCGGTGCTGTTCGCCGGATGGAAGATCGGCGAGGCCTCGCCGGTCGAGGCCACGCTGACCGCGGCGCAGCTCGAACAGCTGCGCGCGGACCATCCCGTGCAGGTGAGCGTCAGTCGCTGGGATCGCGGTCGAGGACGCTGCGAGCCAGCGGCGTAAGTGATCGAATACGTCGGCTCAACCACGCGGTCTGCGGCGAGCCGAACCCGACCAGCAGTTCCGTGGCGCGCAGGTAGTGTCTGCGCGCCACGGCCACGTCACCGGTCTGCTCCGCAAGCTCACCGAGATAGCCCAGGGCCTCCGCCTGCCCGAATCCCGAGTCCACGGACTGCATCGCGCGCAGCGCGGAATCCAGCTCGCGCTGCGCGTCGTCGTACGTGCCGGTCCGGCCGTGAGCACGGCCGATCAGCATATGCAGGTGCGCGAGACTGTAGACGTCCGGTGAACCGTCAAGCACCGAGGCCGCCTCAAGCAGTGAGGTCTTCGCCTGATCGGCCTTCCCGGACTCGATGAGTGCGTCACCGAGATCGATCAGCGTGAGCCCGACCTGTCGACGATCACCGAGCCTGCGATGGGTCTCCAGCGCACGGTTGAGATACCCGACGGCCGTCTTCGCCTCGCCGCGCCGCAGATGGCCGACGCCAAGGCTGTCCAGCGCGGTGGCCTCGCGATGCGTCTCGCCCGCCGCGCCGAACAGGGCGGCGGCATCACCGAGCACTGAGATCGCGTCCTCGTAGCGCCCGACGTCCGTGTACAACAGGCCGAGCCTTCGCAGCATGCGTGCTTCGTGGTCCGACTTGCCGAGCGAGCGCGCACACTCAAGCCCGAGCAGATCGAACTCCTCCCACACGCGGTAGTACTTCCGGTACGCGAACAGCGCCCACATCTGCCCGGCCAGCCGCAGCGCGAAGTCGGCGCGTCCCGAACCGGCCGCGTGCCGGGCGAGCGACAGCAAGTCGTGAGCTTGCGCATCCAGCCAGTCCAAGGCGTCTTTCATGTCGGCGAATTGCCGGGGCGCCACCACAGTTGGGACTGGTTCCGGAACATCGCGCCGATAAGGCCGGACGGCTGTCGCCGCCGAGATCGCACTCGCGAGATACCAGTCCATTACGCGCACAATCGCCGCGCCCTGCTCCTCCCGATGCTCTGCGGCCTCTCCCATCTCGCGCGCGTGCAGCCTGACCAGGTCGTGGAACACGTAGTCCTCGGAATCAACCTGCTGCAACAGGTTCGCGTCCGCCAGCACCTGAAGCAGCGTCCGCACCTGCTCCGCCGACAGTGCCGCCGCTGCACTCGCCGGAGCCGTGTTGATGCGCGAAACGGGCAAGGCGCCAAGCAGTCGATAGAGCCGCGCCACGTCCTGCGGCAGATCCCGGTAGCAGGCGTCGATGATCTGCCGCAAACCGTCCCCCTCCACCGCGAGCCGCGCCAGCCTGCGCTGTTCGTCCGCCAATTCCGCGGCCATACCCGACAGCCCCTGATACGGCCGTGCCGCCAGTTGTGCGCCGACGATGCAAAGTGCCAACGGCAGTCCGCCGCACAGCCGGGCCACCTCGCGCGCCGACGCCGGATCGCCGTCGACGCGCCCCGTTCCGGCGACGTCGGCGAGCAGCCGAACCGAGTCGTCCACGGGCAGCGGTGCGACCGTGAGCCAGCGCGCGCCGTCGAGAGCCAGCCCCGCCAGCCGCCAAGTGCTCGTCACCAGAGTCGTCGCGGACGTGCCACCGGGAATCAGCGGCCGTATCTGTGCGGTGGAGACGGCGCCGTCGAGCAGCACGGCGATGCGCCGCCCGGCGGTGACCGAACGGTAGAGCGCGACGCAGTCGGCGAGGCTGGTGGGCAACAGCTCGGGCGGGACCGCGAACGCGGTCAGGAAACTGCGAAGGATCGCGTACGGCGAGGCCGGTTCGTCCAGCACCCGCAGATCCGCGTGAAGCTGCCCGTCCGGGAAGAGCTCGCGATTGCGGTACAGCCAGGTGAGCCCGAGCGCGGACTTCCCGACTCCGGCGGGTCCTTCCAGCATGACCAGCGCCGGCCCGGCGGTCAGATCAGGCCTCGACATCTGATCCAGCCGGGTGAGTTCCTGCGCCCGGCCCAGGAACCGCGGCGGCGGGGCGGGCAGTTGCCGCGGCACTGGGGCGAACGTCGCAGGCGTCTGATGGAAGTGGATCCCGCCGTGCACGGCGCCCGCCTGGACCACCGAGCCGGACACCGTGCCGCCGAGCCAGTTCCGGTCCGCCGCCCCGATCGTCTCGTCCGGTCCGCCGAGTAACGTCACGCAGGCCCCCAAACCCCCACCCTGCGTATCAGGGCTCTACGAGTTCGATCCGTGCGAGTCCAGCCGTTATGAACGTAGCGCCAGACTGGCGCCGCGCGAAGACCCGTCTCACGCCTTCGTCAGTACCACGCGACAGTTCAGCGCGACGGACCACCGGATGAGATGGAGAATCCGGGGCTGCCGCCGGGCCGTCTCCCACATTCGGATGGTCCACTCGCTCACCCCGAGCAGTTCGCCGAGCGACTCCTGGGTGTGATCCGCCTCGATCCGCGCCTGTTTGAGCGCGGCCGCGATCCGTCTGATCTCGTAGTCCTCGAAGGACTCCAGCCGGCGCGGGGTCGGCCGGTGCCCGACGGACCGCCGCCTTCGGTCGACGATGTTCACGGTGTAATCGAGCGCGTGCGCCCATCGCACGAAGCTGCCGGCGGACGGCAGGTCGGCGTAGTTCTCCCATTTCCCGACGACTATTTCCGCCATGCCGAGCCGTGCGCCCAGGCCACGCTGGGAAAGCGCGCGTTGCAGCCGAGCGGCCTGCAACTGGAGTATCAGACCACTCAAATACTCGCGCGCGGAACCCGCGTCGTCCGTGAATGAGTCACGCGGCACGGCATCGTCTTTTCTGCCGCACCGATATCGGAATTCGCATTGAACACCCACCCACCTCGGGGTGGCGTTTACCCGGGTTTGCGTACTTTGAAACCGCCACCCCGCAAGGAAGCTCCCTAGGGAGCGTGATGGTCAAGTGTTCGTGGAGGTGGCCACCCGATCGAGTGATCCAAGACGTGACGAGAGGCGCCGCGACGAGCCTGCCGTCGCGGCGCCTGCGGTGTGGGGTGAGGTCACGGGCTAGCGGTGAGTTACGAGAGCGGACATCCAGATTAGAGCCGCGGCCACGTTCAGCAGAGTCATTCTGTTCATTCAGAACCCTGTCATATATCGACCCGTGGCTGCGTAGTGGCAGCCACGGCTTAGCGTAGCTCCGGCCTGTCATAAATTCATCTAATCTGAGTCGTCTATATGCAAAGCAGCGGCAAAGATGTATGAAAGTCGGTGATGCTTTGGTATGTCCGCACGGAAGTACGAGTTGAACCATGCGATGCGGCGCAGCGTATGAGCGATTAGGCGCAGAACGGGATGGCGGTGCGGTTCCCGGGTATGGGGCTAGGTCCGGGGCCGGTGTGAAGTGGTGAGCAGCGAACTGGGAGGTTGGACGTGCGCGGACTGGAGCCGATGCGTTCGCGCGTGGACGACGTGCTGGGGCGGTTTCTCGGTGCGCGGCTGGAGGAGACGGGCCCGGGTGGCGCCGAACAGGAATTCGTGTCCGGGATCGCCGACCTGGTTTCGCGCGGCGGAAAGCGTTTGCGCGCGGCGTTGTGCGTGCTGGGGTGGGTCGGCGCCGGGGGAGCGGTGGACGACGCGATCGTACGCGCCGGTGCCTCGCTGGAACTGCTGCACGCATGTGCTCTGATTCACGACGACGTGATGGACCGCTCGGCGACTCGGCGCGGCGGGGTGGCGCTGCATCGCGGATTCGCCGCGCGGCACGCCCGCGACTCGTGGCACGGCGACTCGGAGCAGTTCGGCATCGGCGCCGCGATCGCCGCCGGCGATCTGTGCCTGGTGTGGGCGGACCGGCTGCTGAGGGAGAGCGGACTGCCGGCTGCCGCCGTGGAGCGCGGCCGGCCGGTCTACGACGCGATGCGGGCCGAGACGATCCGTGGACAGTACCTTGATCTGGTTGCCCAGGCTCGCGGATCGTTCGACGTCGATGATGCGCTGACCGTCGCGCGGACGAAGACCGCCGCCTGCACGACGACAGGACCGCTCTGCTTCGGCGGCGCGTTGGCCGGTGCGGACGGGCGGCTGATCGCGGCGTATGAGGCGTACGGCGTGGCGCTCGGGCTCGCGTTCCAGTTGCGGGATGACCAACTCGGCGCGTTCGCCGATCCGGCGGTGACGGGCAAGCCGTCGGGCGACGACCTGCGTGACGGTAAGTGCACCGTGCTGCTGGCCGAGGCGTATCAGCGGCTGGATTCGGCTGGCCGGGGACGGTTGCGGGCGCTTGTCGGGCGGGGGACGTCCGACGCTGTCGCGGAACTGCGCGGGTTGCTGGACGACTCCGGGGCCAGGGACGCGGTCGAGGAACGCATCGCGATGCTGGGGAAGCAGGCCATTGAGGCGCTCGACGCGGCTGCGTTCGCCGTGCCGGACGACGGGGACGCCGCGGACGGTGGCTGGGGCTGGGGGAGCGTGCGGGATTCGCTGGCGGGGTTGGTGGCGACGGTCACCCGAGGGTGAGCGGCCTCCACGGGTCACCAGTGGGGAACGCGAGCCAGCAGCACCGCTGTCGCCAGCGCGGGTGTGGCGTACGAAAGCAGCCGGAGCGCACCGTCGAGCGGGCCGAGTATCGTGGCCTGGTCGAGCGGCACGGATGAGCCGTCGTCGAGATCGACGACACCGGTGACGGTGATCGCGCGACGTCGCAGCATGCGCGCGGGGGTGCTCAGCCGCCGCTGCGCCGCGGACAGGAACGTGGCGCCGAGAACGGCGATCACGGCGCCGAGCGAGCTCGGACTGTTCAAGGGCGGGGCCTGTGCGACGTAGCCCACTGCGGCCGGGAACGCGCCCCAGGCGAGCGCGAATCCGAGGTCTGTGTGCAGAACGCCGCCGAAGAGCTCCAGGTTGTAGCCGAGGACGAGGAAGATCCCGACGAGCACGAACGGGATGAGGACCGGCCCGGTGTGCGGCAGTGTGGCGATCCCGAGCGCGGTCGCGCCGGCCAGGGACACGGTCGCCGCGATCCACAGGGCGCGATCGCTGATGGAGGTGCGCAGCGGGCGCCCGTTCCATTCGTCGAGCGCGTGCGCCGCGACGCCGACCGCCAGCGCGAACGCCAGGAGCGTCGCGCCGAGGATCAACCAGTCGACGTGCGGCGCGAGAGCCGCACCGATCGTGACGTATGACAGATGCCAGAGGGTGTACGGCGGATGCAGGATCGTCCACCAGTCCCACCGCGCGCCGCCGCGCCTGGCGTAGAAGGCCGGGGTGAGCGGGCCGGTTCTGCCAGTCCCGCCAGGCCCGCCGGTCCCGCCCGGCTCAGCCATCGGCTGCCCTCCCGCGCTTGCGCCCCCACATGACCAAACCGCCGCCGAGACTCATCGCGCGCGTCCCGACGTGTTCGATGCCTGCTTCACGCCACTGCGCGACCGTCTCGTCCGCCGGATGCCGCTGGTAGTGCTCTGAGATGGAAGGGCCGAGGAACCGGCCGACCTGCGCCCACTCGCGCCCTCCGGTGAGGTATCCGGCGGCCGGGAGCCCGGTGCCCGTGTACGCCCGCCAGGCGGCGTGCCAGACCGGGTGGCCGGGCACGGCGAATTCGAGGCTTGCGACGGCGCCGCCGGGCCGCACGACCCGGGCCAGTTCGCGCAGCGTGGCGGCCGGATCGGTCACGTACCGCAGCAGGTACGTGAAGGTCAGCGCGTCGAAGGACTCGTCGGGGAACGGGAGTCGCTCGGCCCGTCCGGCGACGAGCCGGATCCGTGCCTCGGCGCCGTGCAGCCCGACGCGTCTTCGGCCCTCGCGCAGCATCTCTTCCGTGAGGTCCACCCCGACGACGTCCACCGGAGCCTTCCGGATCCAGGCCAGCGCGACCCCCGCGGTGCCCGTCGCCACGTCGAGCACGCGGCGCGCCCCGGGCTCGACGCGCAGCGCGGCGTCGATCATCGCGTGCCGCCAGCGGCGGTTCTGGCCGAACGAGAGCACCTCGGCGAGCAGGTCGTACTTCTTCGGCAAACCGTCGAACAGGCCTTGGGTGAACTCGTTGGCCTGCGCGTCGGTGTCCCAGTGCGTGCGCATCCGAGCCTCCTCGGAGTTCACACATACCCAGCGGCGCGCCGATGAACGTGCGCGGTCGCCGCGAACCCCTCGATCGCTGCTCAGTCCCCCGGTCGGCCGAACGCCGGACCGCTGCGCGTGGGGACGTGCGCGAGGCGTGGTTACGGTTGGTGCGGCAGGCCAGTCGCAGGAGGGAGAGGATCCGTGCCGGCATCGTATTCCCATGGATCAACCACAATCGTCGTGGTCGCGGCGTTGATCACGGTAGGGCTCACCGCGTCGCCGGCAACTGCGTCACCGGCGAATGCGTTGGCCAACGTGTCGTCGCCGGCCGCCGTGCCGACGGTGCAATCCGTCAGCGACGGGAGGCTATCCGCCGAGCGCCCGTAGCCGCTGCTACGGCCGGGATGATGACGATCACCAGCACCTTCAGCGGTAGCGAGATCCCGCGTGAGCGTTGGAAGGCCGAGACCGGTTGCAGGAGGGCTTTGGTCGGCGTCGGAGTGGGAGTCGGCGCCGGGCTTGGTGACAGTCGTGGACTCGGCGCCGGCGGGAGCACGGCGGCGGGAGTGCTGCGCGCCGCTGCCGAGGTCGGCGGCGGAATGGATGGTGTAACGACCGGGGTGGGCGCGGGTGGCGTGCTGGGCACCGGAACTCCGGTGTACGAAGCCTCCGCGACTGTCTGCACCCTGAGAACCCGGCTCGGCTGCGGGCCCTGCGCAGTGAGCGGCCGGTCCCACACCCAGTTCCCGGTGATCGTCACGCGGCTCACGTGTACACCCGGGGCCGGAGTGAGCGTCGCGTTACAGGCAACTGATTCCCCGGCGTCGAGCCGTTCGACGATCGCTCCGCCGTCACCGCAGCTGAAGTCCGACAGCGGCGGCGGATCCTGCGCGGAGACCTCTGACAATGGCACCGAACCGGCGTTGAGCACGGTCACGGTCGCCGGTACCGGGCTGCCCACCGGTAGCGCAGGGCTCGACTGTCCGCTGCCGAGGCTGAGGCTCGCGCTCAATGCGGGGACGACGGCCGTGTAATCCACCCTGTCCGCGTCGCTGAGCATGACATCGAGAAGCGTCACGGTGCCTGTGGCCGTGACGGTGCTGTGGTGCTTACCCTGCATTGCCGCGAAGGCCACCGTGCAGGAGGACGAACTGAGCGGCGGCAGCGTCGCCAAGGTCGGCGTGCCATGAGGGCCGCAGCGCATGGCGGCGCCGTTCGCGTCGGGGTCGCTCACGGAGACGTCGCGCAGCGCCAGCAGGCCCCTGTTACGCACGGCGTAGACCCGCTGGACGGGATCGCCCGCGATCGTTTCGTAACTCGCCGCCTCGTCGGCGGGCAGCGTGTCAGTGGTCGTGGACAGCTGGAGTGCGCCGAGGTCGAGGTCGAGACCTGGAAGAAGGGCGTTGTTCGGGGTTGCGGTGTTCGGGATTGTGGTGTTCGGCAAGGCGGCGGGCTGCGTGCCGTTCGCGGGCAGCGGCACCACCGCGATGCCGAGCCCGAGCGCCAGGATGGTGACGCGTCCGCGCGTCCGGCGCCGCCTGTGCGAGGACTGAGACGACCGATACGGCCGGTACGACCGAGACCGGTTTCTACGCATTCGAAGGCACCGGTCCCGTCATGAGCCGGTCATGAGTTCGCGCAACGGCTGTTGGCTGGCGTGGATGATGCCGTGATACGGGGACTGGAGCGCCAGCACGAGCCAGAACGCCAGGACGACCAGCGCCGTGGTGATCACGAAGCCGGTGAAGGCCACGGCGTCGGTGCGCAGGCCGAGGGCGAGCGGTGTGGCGATGGTGATCAGGCTCAGCAGGGCCAGCGCGATGAGCAGCAGGGCCGGGACGCTGTTCGACGACTTGGCCAACCGGTCGTCGCGGGCGTCCGCGACCTGGTTGATCTCGCTGATCGCCTCGTCCTCGATGGTGCCCGCCGACGCGCCGGCGGCGACCGGATAGGACACGGCGGCGCGGGCGTCCTCCAGGATGTGCGCGGCGGGCGCGTCGGTGTTCACGTCCGTTCCGGCCTTGGGCGGCCACTCGGTGTTCAGCACGCTGGTGGCGTATTCGTGCGCTGCGTTGATCAGCGGCGTGCCCTCCGACGCAGGCATCCGGTCGGCCGTTTGCACCAGGGCCTGGAGCCCGGCGGCCTCGGCGCGCACATCGCCGCTCACGTCCGAGATGTTCTGCCAGGTCACCACGACGACGAGGGAAAGCAGCACCATGTAGAGCGTGCCGATGAACAGGTTGATGTACTCAAGGGCCGGCCGGTCCTCCCGCTCCTCCAGCCGCTTCCCCTCGATGCGGCGCCGATCCAGGATCACGAGCACTGCCACCGCGACGGCGACAAGGCCGATCAGAATCGCGAGCCCCACGGCTCGACCCCTCCCTTTGACTTGTCAGGTTGGTTTGCCAGGCTGTGTTGTCAGGCTGATTTGTCAGGGCATGCCATCCGTTCCACGCCACGGCGGCACTGTCAGCATTCCCGAGAACAGGTGAGCGCGCGGTCACTCGATCGGGTGATAACGCGTGGTGGTGTACCAGGGCTCTGCCAGCGCTCGGAGGTGAGAGAAGCGCCCGGCCGGGCGCACTCACGGCGCGGCCGGACGCGAGCGCTGCCCGGGGCGATCGCCGACTTGGACGCGTCACCGCCGTCGTGCCGTGTCCGACTGGAGCGCGCCGCCGGTTGGACAGGCCTGATCGGCGTTAGTGTGGTCCTGGTCACGGTGGGTACGACCAGGACGCGTCCCGTGGCGTTGAGGCACCTGTGGTGCTCAGATGGGTGCTCAGACCGACACAGCCCGCGCGACGCGCAGGTGACAGCCGCGGCGGCAAGGAGGCCCCGATGCCAGGATCCGAAGCATTCGTCATCGTCGGAGCGAGCCTGAGCGGTGCGAAAGCCGCCGAGGCACTGCGCGCGAAGGGCTACGACGGCCGGATCGTGCTGGTCGGCGAGGAGCCGCATCTGCCATACGAGCGGCCACCGCTGTCGAAGGGCTATCTGATCGGCAAGAGCGAACGCGAAAAGGCGTTCGTGCACCCGGAGTCCTGGTACGCCGAGAACCAGGTCGAGCTGCGCACCGGCAGCCATGTGGCCGCCATCGACCGCGCTTCGCACCAGGTGCGGCTGGCCGACGCGACCCGGCTCGACTACGCCAAGCTCCTGCTGGCCACCGGCGCGAGCCCGCGGCACCTGCCGGTGCTCGGCGGCAACGCCGACCGGGTGGTCTATCTGCGCACCATCGACGACTCCGAGCGGCTGCGCGGACTGTTCGGCCAGATCGGGCGGCTGGTCGTGATCGGTGCCGGGTGGATCGGCCTGGAGGCCGCCGCAGCGGCCCGCGCGGCCGGGGTGGACGTGGTCGTGGTCGAGACCGAGCAGCTGCCGTTGCAGCGCGTGCTCGGGCCGGAGATGGGCGAGCACTTCGCCGAGCTGCACCGGCGCAACGGGGTCGACTTCCGCTTCGGCGAGATCGTCGGCGAGATCACCACGGAGGGCGGGTACGCGACCGGCGTGCGGCTGCGCGACGGTTCCGTCCTGGCGACGGACGCCGTGCTCGCGGCGATCGGCGTGTCGCCCAACACGCAGCTCGCGCAGGACGCCGACTTGCCCGTGGACAACGGCGTGCTGGTGGACGCCGCGCTGCGCACCGACGACCCGGACATCTACGCGGTCGGCGACGTCGCGCGCGCCTACCACCCGCGCTACAAGCAGCACATCCGGGTGGAGCACTGGGCCAACGCGCTGAACCAGCCGCAGGTGGCGGCGGCCGGGATGCTCGGCGAGCAGGCCGAGTACACCCGCCTGCCGTACTTCTTCACCGACCAGTACGACCTCGGCATGGAGTACGTCGGCTACGTCGAGCCGGGCGGCTACGACCGGCTGGTGACCCGCGGCGACCCGGCCTCCGGCGAGTTCATCGCGTTCTGGCTGGCCGAAGGCCGGGTGCTGGCCGGGATGAACGTCAACGTCTGGGACGTGACCGAGTCGATCCGCGCGTTGATCGAGTCGGGGGCGCAGGTCGATCCGGAGGCGCTGGCCGACCCCGGGACAGCGCTGGACTCGCTGGCCGGGTAGCGCCGGACGGGGACGGCGCGGGTTGGGAACAGCGCAGGTTGGGAACGGCGGTGGTCGGGCGATCAGCCCGATCATGTGACCATCCGAATCACGTGACCAGCACTGTGAAGCTGCGTCCGGCGGACGTCCACGTCGTCGCCGGTCGATAGCCGAGGGGCTCGGCGAGCGCGCGCAGTGCGGTGGCGCCGACGCTGGCCCACGGCACCGGCGTGCCCCGCTCGCCGAGGCGCAACGCGTGCCGCTCGTCGCGCTCGTCGGCGGCCGTCTCGACCAGCAGCTCTCCGCCGCGCGGCAGTAGCAGATCCTTGATTCTGGTGAGCAGGGCTGTGGGGTCGCCGCCGATGCCGATGTTCCCGTCGATCAGCAGCGCATGCGGCCAGCGGCCCTCGCCGGGCAGCCGGTCGAACACCGAGCGGTGCAGCGCCATCGCTCCGGCGGCCCGCGCGATTAGCAGCGCGACCGGCGTGACGTCCACGCCGAGCGACGGGACTCCGCGCCTGGCGAGTTCGGCGGCCA